>NZ_RAWR01000005.1:0-105977 GCF_003986945.1 Corallococcus sp. AB018
GCCCAGAACCGGTGTCTGGCATTGGCCGCGAACACCGGCCGGTTCTCACAGACATCCACGCCAATGAACTCCTGCTCCCGGCCCGGCGTGAACACCGCCACGCGGCCCCTTTGCCCCAGCAGCGTCACATCCCCCTGCACCGCCCAGCGCAGCGTCGGGTCCAGCGCGCCACGCATCACCGTGCGCCCGTCCTCGCGCCGGTACGCGCCGTCCGCGTGGTAGACGAAGCGCACAGTCCCGTCCTCCGCGCTCGCGTGCACCATCACGCCGCGGGTCGTGAACGTCCGCTTCGCCGTCACCTGACCGCGCACCGCCGACACCGGCGTGGCAGCCACCGTCGCGTGCGGCTGACACGTGGGACACGCGGCCCGCGCGTGCTCCAGGCCACACGACGCGCACACCGTGAAGCGAAGTCCCTCCAGCACCGGCAGCGGGAATGCGCCGCGCCGGTCCTCCACGAACACCTGGTGGAACAGGTGCAGCAGGTCATCCGGCAGCGACGCCCGGGGTAGCGCGGGCTTGGGGTACTGCACGTCCGGATGGAACACCGTGACGCGCTGGAGCATCCGTCCCACCGCGTTCAACCGAGCCGCCTGCGTCTTCGGCTTGTGGATGCCGCCCTGCGGACCCACGCACAGCAGCGACTGCATCACGGTGACGGCGAAGGCATACCAATCGCTCTCCACCGTCGCCGGCCGCGCGGGCGTCAGCGTCTGCGCGCTCGGGTCCAGCCGCAGCGGGTCCAGGAACTTCTCCGTGAACACCGGGCACAGGTAGGGACCGAACTGGAAGCTGTCCGCGTCGATGAAGTACGCGTCCGTGCCCACCGTCAGCACGTTCAAGTCATTGAAGTCCCCCACCACCACACTGGCCGAGTGCACCGCCGCCAGCACCCGGTGCAGCCCCGCCAGCACCGTCACCGCGTCCGCGGCCTTGCCTCCCGCGCGCCGGAACGAGGGCTCGCTCCACCGGCGCAGCGGCTCCACGCCGTCCAGCTTGCGCATCGCATAGCCCAGCACCTCCGCGCCCTTCTTGTCCGTGGCCAGGGCCTGCGGCGTCACCACTCGCGCAGGAAGGCCCGAGGGAAACGCGCGCAGCTTGCGCTGGTGCTCCACGAGCCGGGCCTTCGCGGCGGCCTGCTCGGGCAACAGGCCCAGGTAGTCCGGGTGCTCGGGCGGCTTGAAGACCTTGAGCGCGCGGCCGTCGCCCAGGTCATACACATCCGCCTCGCCGCCCTTGCCCAGCGCCTGCCGCGGATCCAACCGGACCTTCTTTCCCTCCAGCCAGACGTCCATGGCCTCACGCCCTCCCCATCCGGCGGCGCAGCACCACCAGCGTGGTGTCGTCCGTCAGCAGCCCCGGCGTGCGCAGCAGCCGCCGCTCCGCGAAGTCCGCGCGCACCGACTCGCGATTGAGCTGAGCCAGCCGCCGTCGCACCGCGTCCGGGTTCGTGAAGTACCGGTCCTCCGTCCAGAAGCGCGACAGCGGGCCCACCGCTTCATCGCGCTCTGGCAGCCGCGCCTGCGAAAGGTCCAGCAGGTCCCCCACCCCGTCCGTGCCCACCAGCAGCGCGTGCACATCCTCCGTGGGCACCATCGCCCGGCGTTCCAGCCGCACGTCCTCGCCGCGCAGCAGCGCATACGCGAGATACGGCGGCGCGTTGCCCGGGAACGGCCCCAGCGCGTGCACCTCGCCGTTGAGCATCCACACCCCGTCCCCAGACGAGAAGACGAGCGTGTGAGCCGGCGTCATCACCGCCCCCACCAGCGTGAAGAGCAGGTCCCCCAGCACGTCGCGCCCCAGCGTGGATGCCAGGCCCTCCATCAGCTCCAGCAGGTCCGCGCGCAGCCCGGTCAGGAAGTCCGCGCCGTCCACGGTCTCACCCCGCGCCAGCCTCGCATGCGCCGCCTGCGCCAGCCGCCGCACGCCCAGCTGCGCCCCCAACTCGCTGCACGGCTGGCTGCCACACCCGTCCGCCACTACCACCACCAGCCCGTGCTCGCTCTCCCGGACGCAGGCGGCGTCCTGGTTGTTGCGCCCCGAGCGCGCGTGCTCCCGCCCCTGCACCGAACCCACCGCGACATCGAAGGGCAGCGTGGACATGGCTCTCCCGTGGCCCTCGAAAAGGGCTCGCACGACCCGGAACCTGCTGGCGAGTGGACGGCCCCACGCCGTCCAGCTTAGTGTATCTACGACACCAACATAGTGTCCACATGACACGAAGTCAAGGCGACGTGGGACAACCTGTCAGCGGGCGCCGATGGGTGTGGCGGGAGGTGGGGGTGTTCAGAGCTCGAAGTTGAAGCCGGCCTTCTCGAGCTGTTTGTACTTCTTGTGGTCGAACCGGTAGAGGCGCGCGGCGCGGTGGGAGACGTCCTGCTCCACCTCGTCCAGTTCCTCCAGCAGGTCCATGGCGAGGATCTTCTTGCGGAAGTTGCGCTTGTCGAGTTCGCGCTCCAGCACCGTCTCGTACAGCCGCTGGAGCTGCGACAGCGTGAACTTGGGCGGCAGCAGTTCAAACCCGATGGGCTGGTAGCGCACCTTGCCCTTGAGCCGCTGCAGCGCGGTGGACAGCACGTCCGCGTGGTCGAACGCGAGCTTCGGCGTATCCCAGACGGAGAACCACGCCGCTTCACGCGCGTCGGTGGACGCCTGGAGGTGGTGCTGGGACAGCTTCACCAGCGCGAAGTACGCCACGGTGATGACGCGGCCCCGGGGGTCGCGGTCCGGAGAACCGAACGTGTAGAGCTGCTCCAGGTGGCTGGTGCGCAGGCCCGCTTCTTCCTCCAGCTCACGGCGCGCGGCGTCCTCCAGGGACTCGTCCATGCGCACGAAGCCGCCGGGCAGCGCCCACCGGCCCTGGTACGGCTCCACGCCGCGCTGGATGAGCAGCACCTTGAGGTCCTCTTCGTCCAACCCGAAGACGACGCAGTCCACCGTCACCGCAGGGCGCGGGTACTCATAGGTGTGGCTCACGGGGAAACCCTCCGGCCAGCATCGTGTCCAGAGGACACGGTGCCGGCAAGCGCCTTCATGCGCTCATCGGAGGGTGCGGCGGGCTAGACGGCGACGAGCCGCCCCAGGCGACGCCAGTCGACCAGGTTGACGTTCTCCTCCGCCAGGTCGAACTCCAGCGAGCGGCGCATGCCCAGCACGTCGCCGCCCATCTGGAAGGGCACCTCGCGGTCGAAGTCCATCCGCAGGCGCTCCACGAAGAAGTCGTGCATGCGCGGCATGGGGTGCTCGCCGCGCCACAGGCGGAACATGTTGCGCGTGGCCTCCATCACTCCCGCGCCGTACACGCGCACGGACAGCCGGTGCGGCACCGCCTGCGCGAACGGGAACGCCTTGAAGCCGAAGCCCCACTCCGGCGTCGTCGCCGCGCCCGCCACGCCCGCGGGGCCCTGGTACAAGAGCTGCCCCTCGCCGGCGTTGGGCAGCGGCCGCACCGCGCCCGTCGCGTCGATGGTCAGCGCGGGCGCGCCCAGGTTGTAGACGGAGACGTTCGGGTTGCCCTCGCCGAACAGATGGCGAGGCACCGTGCGCGTGAACATGGCGCCCAGGTAGCCGCGCAGGCCGGCCTGCGACTTCTTCAGCGGACCGGCCGCGGCGAGCTGGTTCTTGAAGTCCTGAATCATCTCCGCGTCCCAGCCCGTGCCCGCGAAGGGCGCCACCCGGCCCTCCACCCGCACCAGGGAGAAGGGACGCAGGGGAGGCAGGCGCTCGCCGTACGCGGCGATCTGCTTCAGGGCCACATGAGGACGCGGCGCCCCGGTGACGCGGGCCCAGGCGTTGCCCGTCCCCAGCGGCAGCACGCCAATGGCCGGCAGGGCCACACCCTGGGAGCGCAGCTCGTTGAGCAGGCCCGTGATGGTGCCGTCGCCTCCGCCCGCGAGCAGCAGGCTGGGCGGGTCGTGCCGGAGCTGGTCCACCCACTCCCGGGCTTCCTCCAGGGAACGGGTCAGGGCCACCCGGGCCCGGGGGAGCAGGTCTCTGACGAGCCCGCCCATCCCTTCGGTCCCTTTACGCGCACGCAGATTGACGAGGACGGCGATGTTCATGGCGGGCGCGACTCTTCCCCAGTTCATGTCATGGCCCCGTCACGAAAAGAGCCCCGGCATGGGGACTCCCCCGGAAACATGGGCATCACACCCCCAGGGCGTGGGCCAGCCGTGCTTCCAGGTGCCGCTCGGCCGCACGCCGGCGCAGCGTCACCGCCGCGGCGGCCAGCCCTCCGGCCACCAACAGACGACGTAGCCATTGTTTTCCGGTGCCGTGGTAACCGCCCGAGGCCGTGTCCCCCTCCTCCATGGGCTGGAAGAGGTTGCCGGGGGTAGGGCGCTGCCGCTCGTCCTTGAAGTGCAGCGCGTCCGTGCCGGCCCGCATGGTGCGCTCGTACGTGCGAGGGAACAGGCCGTGCATCGCCGCGAAGCTCTTCCCCGCGGGGCCGACAATCACCTCGTCCTGGGGGTGGCGCAGCACGCGGAGGATGGTGCGGGCCACGCGCTCCGGCGTGTAGACGGGCTCCACGGGGCGGATGCGCCAGCCGGTGTAGTTGGCGGTGTGGCGCCACAGGGGCGTGTCGATGGCGGCGGGCATCACCGTGCACACGTCGATGCCCGTGCCCAGCAGCTCCTGGCGCAGCGACGCGGAGAAGCCGCGCACCGCGAACTTGGAGGCCACGTAGGCGCTCAGGTACGGCGCGGGCACGGTGCCAAAGGTGGAGGACACGTTGACGAGCGTCCCGTAGCCCTGGCGACGGAACCGGGCCAGCGCCGCGCGCGCGCCGCTCACCGTGCCGAAGAAGTTGGTCTCCATGAGCTGGCGGAACGCCTCGTCCGGCGTCTCCTCCAGGCTGCCCAGCATGTAGACGCCCGCGTTGTTCACCCAGCCATCGAAGTGGCCGAAGGCCTCCACCGCGGCCTCCGCCAGCTTCCGCACGGCCTCCGCGTCCGCCACGTCCGTGGGGACCACCAGCGCCTGGACACCGTGGGACTCGCACTCGGCCGCCAGCTCCTCCAGGGGGTCCTCCCGGCGCGCGGCGAGCACCACGTGGGCACCCTTCTTCGCCAGGAGCAGCGCGGTGGCCCGGCCAATGCCGCTGGAGGCGCCCGTGATGACGATGACCTTCTTCTTCCAGATGCGATCCATGGAGTGGGGTCCTTGTTGGCGGGCCCGCCGGCTCTGGACGGCCCGAGCATTCGAAAGGGTTCGTGGACGGAAAGGTGGGGATGACGCCCGGCGTCGCACCCGGGACACAGGTGACTCACCCGGAGGGCAACCAGCGAGGCAGGGGGCCCGGAATCCGGACGGGGGTCCACGTGCGGGACCGGGAGGCAGGCTCCGGGGTCGCTGGCCTGGAGGGTGGACAGTCCGGTAGAGGACGGAACGCGGCCTGCATCGCCGGTCCGGCCATCCCTTCCACACCCACGTGACCATGCCCTTCCGTCCGAAGCCGTCCGCCTTCGCGCTGCTTTTGTGCCTGCTGTGCGCCGCCGCCTCGGGGGCCGCGCCCCACCGGCTGGTGGTCTCCAGCGGCGACTGCCGGGACGCCGAGCTGAGCGGCCAGTCCAAGGCGTTCTACGACGCCCTCCGCGCCCGCCCCGAACAGCACCTGCTGAGCGCGCCCGAGTTCGCCGAGCGCCTCTTCCCCGACTCCTCGCGCTCCTTCGAGGACCTCCAGCGCCAGTTGGACGCCGCGCAGGACCAGTTCTACGAGGGCCGCAACGCCCGCGCGACCCAGCTCCTGGACGATGCCCTGCGCGACATCCGCCGCCTGCCGCCGGGCGAGCCGCGCTGGAAGCTCTTCGCCCACGCGCAGCTGCTGCACGGGCTCAACCACCGGGCGATGGGGAAGACGAAGGACAGCGACGCGGCCTTCCTCCAGGTGCTGCGCCTCCAGCCGAAGTACCAGCTGGACCCAGACCAGTACGCCCCCTCCATCCGGCAGGCCTTCGAGAAGCTGCGCCGCGACCTGGCCAGGACGCCGAAGGTGAAGCTGTCCCTGAAGTCCACGCTGCCCGCGGCGGACGTGTACCTGGAGGGCCTGAGCGTGGGGCAGACGCCGCTCACGCTGGAGCTGCCCGCGGGCGCGTACGAGCTGACGATGGTGAAGGGGGACGCGGTGAGCTTCCCCCGGCAGGTGCAGGCGCAGGGGGCGGACACGCCGCTGCTGGTGGACCTGGCCTACGAGGGGTCCGTGACGGCCGCGCCCTTCCCGTGCCTCGCCGCCGCGGACGGCAACGAGGAGCGCACCTGGAGCCACGCGGTGCGCCTGGGCGGCACGCTGGGCGTGGAGGAGGTCATCGTCGTGCGGCTGGAGCGCCCGAGCAGCGGGCCCAAGTGGTTCGCCGCCACGGTGCTCAACGTCGACGGCGGGCAGAAGCTGCGCGAGGGCGGCTTCAAGACACAGGGCCTGGACGCGCCCGGTGAGGCCCTCTCCGCGCTGGTGGACTTCGTCACCACCGGACGCTCGCCCTCCAACCTCGTGGTGATGAACAACGCCAACGGCAAGGCGCCCTGGGACGCGGGCGGCGCGCGGGGCACGGCCAGCGCCTCCGGCACGGGCGCGGACCTCACCGCGCCCAACCTGCTGTCGGAGGACGTCTCCAGCGACGCCGCCCCCAGCACGGGCCTGCGCACGGCGTCGTACGTGACGGTGGGCGCGGGCGTGGCGGCTTTGGGTGGCGCGGGCGTGGTGCGGCTGCTGGCCCAGAAGGACCTGAACGGCCTGGAGGACCGCCGCGCGGCCAATGGCGGCCAGTTGGTGAGCACGGATGCGCGGGCCGTCGCGCTGCGCGACTCTCTGGTGGGCAAGAGCCACGTCATGACGGGGCTGCTCGTGGGCGGCGGCGCGGCAGTCGTCACCGGGGCGGTGCTCTTCCTCGTGTCCTCCCCCGCGAAGCCAGCGCCCGTGACGCTGGGTGTGACGGCGGACGAGACGGGCGCGGCGGCGAGCGTGTCCGGAACGTTCTGAGCGGACGGTCCCGGCCGGAGGTTCCTGGATGGGAAGCGCCGGGCGCGTAGAGTCGCGCCACATGCGCGCTTCCCTCCTGCTGTTGCTGCTCACGGCGAGCACCGCCCTCGCCGCACCCCGGACGTTCCGCGTCGACTACTTCCACACCGGCAACGCCACCGAGGAGCGCTTCAGCCTGGAGCGGCTGGTGGTGGAGCCCCTGCCCTGGCCGGGCCACCCGGCGCGGGCCATCGACGAGACGAACCTGGGCAAGTACCTCTTCGAGGTGCGGGACCGGAAGACGAACCGGCTGCTGTTCTCGCGCGGCTTCGCCTCCATCTTCGGCGAGTGGGAGCTGACGGACGAGGCGAAGCAGGCCCACCGCACCTTCAGTGAGTCGCTGCGCTTCCCCGCGCCGGACAGCCCCGTCCAGGTCATCCTGAAGAAGCGCGACGCGCAGAACGCCTTCCGCGAAATCTGGTCGCTGGTGGTGGATCCGAAGGACCCCTTCGTGGATCCGTCCTCGCCGCCCGCGCCGGGCCCGCTGCTGAAGCTGCTGGAGAACGGGCCGCCGCAGGACAAGGTGGACTTCCTCATCATGGGGGACGGCTACACGGAGGCGGAGCGCGCCAAGTTCGAGAAGGACGCGCGCAAGCTGGTGGAGATCCTCTTCAGCTATTCCCCCTTCAAGGAGCGCAAGGCGGACTTCAACGTCTGGGGGCTGATGCCCAAGGCGTCCGAGTCCGGCATCTCCCGGCCCTCCACCGGCGTCCACCGCCGCTCGCCCCTGGGCTCCACCTACGACGCCTTTGGCGCCGAGCGTTACATCCTCACCTTCGACAACGCCGCGCTGCGTGACACCGCCGCCTTCGCGCCCTACGAGTTCGTGGAGATCCTCTCCAACGGCAATACCTACGGCGGAGGAGGCATCTACAACCTCTTCAGCACCGTGGCCGCCGACAGCCTCTGGGCCCCCTACGTCTTCGTCCACGAGTTCGGTCACCACTTCGCGGGGCTGGCGGACGAGTACTACACGTCCGCCCCCATCTACGGCGCCGCGCCTGCGGAGCGGGTGGAGCCCTGGGAGAAGAACGTCACCGCGCTCCACGACCCCGCCCAGCTCAAGTGGAAGGACCTGGTGGCGCCGGGGACCCCGCTGCCCACGCCCTGGAATCAGCCCGCCTATGACGCGCACGCCCTGCAGGTGCAGCAACGCCGGCAGAAGATTCGTTCAGAGCGCAAACCCGAGTCGGAGATGGACGCGCTGTTCGTGGCGCAGCGGGACTGGGAGGAGAAATTCCTGGGCACGCAGAAGTTCTCCGGGAAGGTGGGCGCCTTCGAGGGCGCGCACTACGAGGCGAAGGGCTACTTCCGGCCGCAGATGGACTGCATGATGTTCACCCGGGACCGGGTGCCCTTCTGCGCGGTGTGCCAGCGCGGCATCACCGAGGTCATCGACCTGTACGCGGGTCCAACGTCCACCCCTGCACGAAAGAGTCCCTGACTTCCTTCGATTCCCAGGCCCCTGTGCATCCTTTCGGGTGACAGGGACGTGGCAGGTGGTTGGGCAAATGGACGCCCCTCTGTTTTCGGGTGTAAGGGGGACCGCACCTGCAATCTGGACACCCTGGAGGCATTTACATGCTGAAGCAGAGCTTGAAGCGGAGCTGGCTGCCGGCGCTCGTGACCACCGTGTTCGTCACGGTCGGCACGGGTTGCGGCGACGAGTGTGTCGATCAGTTCGACTGTCGTGACAAGGGCGCGCCGCCCGCGGGCCAGGCGTACACCTGCGTGGAGAACAAGTGCGAGCTGCGCACGCTGAACCTTCCTCCGGAAGAGGACGCCGGCACTGAGACGGACGCCGGCACCACGACGGACGCGGGCACCGACGCTGGCACCACGACGGACGCCGGCACCACGACGGACGCCGGCACGGGTGGCCCCCAGGCGTGCACCCCGGCCTGCGCCCTGACCGAGTCCTGCGACATCGCGACGAACACCTGCACGCCCTCCAGCGTCACCACGCCGCCGGCGGATACGAGCGCGCAGATCGCCGCGTTCATCGCGGCCCCCGCAGGCGCGCTGACCACGCCGCAGCTCGTGAGCGGCGCGTTCGTGACCTTCATCAAGCCCGAGGTGGCGGGCAGCGCGGCCACGGAGGCCTCCGGCTTCTTCCTGCAGGCCGAGCCCAACGGGCCGGCGATGTTCGTGCGCGGCTCCGCGTCCACCACGGCGGTCGCCGTGGGTGACCGCGTGACGCTGAACGTCACGGAGAAGGAGATCATCAGCGGGCTCAACGTGGCGAAGACCGTCACGGACCTGACCGTGGTGAGCAAGAACCACGGCGTGTGGAACCTGGACACCGCGACGCCCCCGGGCCTGAAGGTGGACGCGAACGCCGTCAGCACCTTCGAGGACGCCGGCACGACCAGCGTCTACGAGAGCCGTCTGGTCACCGTGTCCGGCAAGCTGGAGGCGGGCGCTGGCAGCGGCGCGGCCTTCACCGCCTTCCCGCTGGACACCACGGGTGAGCCGACCGCCAGCCCCCTGCGCCTGCGCGTGCCCACCACCCTGGCCACGGACCTGGACCTGGTCTCCGGCTGCGACGTGGCCGTGCCCACCGGCGTCGTCTGGCGCTTCACCGCCCAGCCCCAGGTGTCCGTGTTCGCGCCGGAGCAGCTCACCATCACCTCGTGCCCCGCGCCGAAGCTCACCGAGGCGCGCCCGCTGAGCGGCACGGAAGTGCGGCTGACGTTCGACCGGAAGCTCGACGCGGCCAGCGTGCAGGCGGAGGACTTCGGCATCACGCCGACCGTGGCCGTCTCCGCGGCGACGACGACGGGCAACCAGGTCTCGCTGACCACGGCGGACCTGACGGCTGGCACGCCGTACACGGTGACCGTGAACGGCGAGGTGAAGGACCTGGCCGGCAAGGTCCTGGACGCGGCCGCCAAGACCGCGACGTTCACCGGCCTGACGCCTCCTCCGACGGGCCCGGCGCTGGTCATCAATGAGATCGACTACGACAACGTGGGCACCGACAACGCGGAGTTCCTGGAGATCTACAACCGCGGCACCGCGGCGGCGGACCTGACCAACGTCAAGCTGGTGTTCGTCAACGGCGACTCCACCGCCACCCCGCGCGAGGAGTACCTGAAGTTCAACCTGGCCGACACCACGGACGCGGCTGGCGCCGCGGTCACGTCGCTGCCCGCGGGTGGCTACATCGTCGCGGCGTCCGCGCCGTACTTCGCCACGGCGAACCTGCCGGCGGGCACGCTGCGGCTGATCCTCAAGACGGCCTCCGGCGCGAGCACCGACATCATCCAGAACGGCACCGGTGACGGCGCGGGCCTGCTCGACTACGCGGCGGGCACGCTCCTCGACAGCGTCTTCTACGAGACGGCTGCCACCAATCCCCAGAACAGCACGTTCACCATCACCACGGCCGCGGGTCCCAAGTCCCTGAACTTCGAGGAGGGCACGCGCACCGTCGCCTCTGACTCGAACTCCGCCGTGGGCTCCCTGCAGCGGACCCCGAACGGCAACGACACGAACAACAACAACGCGGACTTCGCGTTCGTGACCACGCCGACCCCGGGCGCGCCGACGCCGTAGTCACCGCGTCTGACACATCGCAGTAACCCAGGGCCGCGTTCCCCCACCGGGGAGCGCGGCCCTTCTTCTTGGATGACGGGGGGATGTGCGACTCTTGGGAGCATGGGGATGCACCGCCCGTCATCGCGATGGGCCGCGGTCCCTTTCCGGTGTCTGGACCGGATGGCTTCCATGCCCCTCCCTCGCATCGTCGCGCCCCTGCTCGCCCTGCTGCTCACCGCGTGTCCCAGCTCCACGCCTCCGACGCCGGTCGAGCCTCCCGACAGCGGAGTAAAAGCCGACGGCGGCGCGTCCGACGGTGGCGGCGAGCAGGTCGACGGCGGCGAGCAGGTCGACGGCGGCGAGTCTGTCGACGGCGGCGAGTCTGTCGACGGCGGCGAGTCTGTCGACGGCGGCGAGTCTGTCGATGGAGGTGAGCCTGGCGATGGCGGCGCCTCCGGCGATGGCGGCTCGTCAGATGACGCCGGTGTGCTGAACGATGGCGGCTCGTCGGGTGACGGCGGCTCGACTTCCGATGGCGGCTCGACTTCCGATGGCGGCGATGCGGGAATGCCGGATGCAGGCATTCCGGCGCTCACGGTGACCTCCCTGGGGCTCGGGGACGGACGCGTGGGGCAGCCCTATGCCTTCAGCCTCACCGCCTCTGGCGGGCGGGCACCGTTCACCTGGAGCTTCACCGGCACGCTGGCCGCGGGGCTCACGCTCTCCACGGACGGCGCCCTGTCCGGCACGCCCACCGCCGCGGGCTCGACGCTCTTCACCGCCACCGTGCGCGACGCGGAGGGACAGACCGCGTCCGCGCGGCTGATCGTGATGGTGCAGCCGCCCCTCTCCCTGTTCACCGTGGGCCACTGGAACCTGGAGTGGTTCGGCGCACCCAATCAGGGCCCGGCCAACTCCACCTCCGACGGCGGCGTGACCGACGATCTCCAGGTCGCGGGGGCGACGAGTGTCATTCGCGACGCGGAGGCCCACGTCTGGGGCCTGGTGGAGATGGTGGACACCGTGGACTTCAACACGCTCCTGTCGGGGTTGTCCGGCAACTACCGCGGCTTCCTCGCCAACAACACCACCTACGTCCTCAGCGGCACGTCGACGTACTCCGCGGGCGAGCAGAAGCCCGGCATCGTCTACGACAGCTCGCTCACCTACCGCAGCGCCCAGATCATCCTCACCGCGCAGGCCGCCGACTTCGGCGGACGCCCGCCGCTGCGCGTGGACTTCACCACCCGCATCCATGGCGAGGACGCGCCGCTGGTCGTCATCGTCACGCACATGAAAGCCTTCGAGGACATGACGTCCTACGGCCAGCGCCAGCGCTCCTCGACCGCCCTCAAGAGCTACCTGGACCAGTGGCTGCCCGAGGCGCGCGTGCTCGTCATCGGCGACTGGAACGATGACCTGGACCACTCCATCTCCACGCAGAACGGCGTCGCGCTGCCCACGCCCTACGCGAACTTCCTGGACGACCCCACGCACTACACCTTCCTCACGAAGGTGCTGACCGACGCCACCATCCGCACCACCACGGAGTACAACGACGTCATCGACCACACGCTCGTCACCGACGAGGTCGCCGTGGACGCGGTGCCCGGTGGCGTCCAGGTGCTCCGGCCCGACGCGACCATTCCGGACTACGCCCGCACCGTCAGCGACCACTACCCCGTCATCACCCGCTACGACCTGAGCGGCGTTCCCGGTCCGCGCGTGCGGGTCACCGCGCCCCTGGACGGCACGTTCGTCGTGGGCACCCCGCTGACGGTCACGTGGCGCTCGGCGGGCGTGAGCACCGTGCGCATCGAGGCAACCTACGACAGCGGCGACCAGTGGTTCGTCGTGGCCCCTTCCGTGAGCGCGAGCGAGGGCACCTTCACGTGGACCGTGCCGGACGTGGAGAGCGACCTGGTGCGCGTGCGCGTGGTGGACACGGCCAACGCGTCGCGCTTCGACATGACCCCCGGCCGCATCTGGTTCACGCGCACGGCGCCCCGCGTGATCATCAACGAACTGCTCGCCAACGAGCCCGCGCTCCCCGGCGGCACCGCGCACGAGTTCGTGGAGCTCTACAACACGGGGACCGCCCCGCTGGACCTGTCCGGCTGGAGCCTGTGGGACGCCCTGAGCACGCGGCACGTCTTCGCCCCGGGCACGGTGCTTCAACCAGGACGGCCCCTGGTCGTCTTCGGTGGGTCCGCGGGCTTCCCGGCCGGCACGCCCGACGCCGTCGCGGCCTCCAGCGGGACGCTGAGCCTCAACAACACGTCGGACACCGTGCAGCTCAAGCGCCAGGATGGCGGCGTCGTGGACAGCGTCGATTACTTCAGCACCGTGGACGCGGTGTCCATCAACCGCTCCCCGGACCTGTCGCCGGACGCGGGCTTCGTGCTGCACACCACGCTGACGCCCGGGCTGCAGTCCTCACCGGGCCGGCGCGCGGACGGAGGCGCGTTCTAGTCAGCGCAGCGGCGGGGCCTGGGGGTCGGGCCCGGGCTCCGGCTCCGCGGGCACCGCCTCCACGTCCCGGGCGATCCACTCCTGGCCATGGTCCTCGTAGGTGACGCGGATCTCATCGCCCTCGGACATGTCGTGCAGCTGCACGTTCTCGTCGTCGCGCTTGAGCCGCGTGGCCTCGTCCACGAAGACCTCCTGCTCCTGGCCCTGGCCGTCCACGAAGAGCAGCTCGTCGTCGCCCACCCAGGACACGCGGCCCGCGGCCCAGCCCATGGGCCGGGGCTGCTGACCGGAGCCGCCCGTTCCCTCTGGAGCCGGAGCGGGGGCCGATTCGCCCTTCACCTCCGAGCCCGCGGTCTTCAGCGCCTTGGGGTCCACGGTCTCCTTGGAGGCCATCAGCCCGCGCAGCACCTCCGAACGTCCCTCGCGGTGCTTCGCGGAAGGGCCGTCTTGCCCCGGCTCGCCGCCGTGGCACGCCGACAGCCCCCCGAGTCCCACCAGGCCCAGCATCAGCAGGCCCGCCGTCCCGCGCATTCTCCGCATTGGCCACGTCCTCCCGTGTCGTGCGAAGGAGCCCGCTTCCCGACGGAGTCCCGTCCATGGCGCGCGAGCCCGCTCTCCCCCGGTAAAGATGGGGACACCCTGCCCCGCCGGGAACCACGACCGTGTGGGGCTGGGCCTGGCTGCCTGGAACTCTCTCCTTCCTGTCCGGAGGGCGGGCGGGCATGCGCTACCTCGCGCCCTGGCCCAGGGCCTTCCGGAAGCAGCGCCTATGCGGCCAGGAGCCAGTCGCGCACCGCGAGGAAGCGGGCCGTGGGTGCCGCGGCCCTGCGCCACGCGACATAGAGCGTTCCCCGAGGCTTCCGTGCGGAGCGTCGGCCCAGCTCCGGCGTGAGCGTCACGACCCGCTTCTCGCGCACTGCGGGCGCCACCAGGTAGTCGGGCAACACCGCCAGCCCCACGCCCGCCTCCACCAGGGCCAGCATCTCGTCCAGGTTCGCGACGCGGCACACCACCTGCGCCGGCAGGGGTTCTTTCGGTCCGAAGGTGGCGCGCCACCACGGCGCCAGCATGGCCAGGTCCGCATCGAAGGCGATGAAGCGGTGCGCACCGAAGTCGCGTGCCCCGCGCGGTGTTCCCCAACGCTTCAGGTACGAAGGCGCGCCCACGGCGACGAACTCCTCCTGGGCCACCGGTCGGACCTCCAGGCCCGGAGCGTCCGGCAACAGTCCGACGATGCCCAGGTCCAACGCGCCGTCCAGCAACAGCCGTGACACGCGGCTGGGCACGTCGAAGCGAACGTCCAGCCGCAGCTCCGGGTGCCGCGCCAGCAGGCCCGGCATGCGGGGCCGGAGCCAGTACCGGAAGAAGGGCCAGGGACCGCCCAGGGACACCTCGCCACGCACCGCGCGCTGGGCCTCGGAGGCCGCCTCCAACGCCGCGTCCACCGCGGGCAGGTGCTCGCCCAGCCTCGCGACGAGGGCGGCGCCCGCCGGAGTGAGCCGGGCCCGGCGCCCCACCCGTTCGAACAGCGCCACGCCCACGTGTCGCTCCAGGGCCTTGAGCTGCTGACCCACGGCGGAGGCGGTGATGCCCAGGCGCGTGGCGGCGGTCGCGTGCGTGCCCGCCCGGCTGACCTCCCACAGCGTCCAGAGCGCTTCGTGATTACCAAGCATGGCTTCAGTTTATGTGAAGAGGCTCTCGGTTTTCTTGGGGACGGCGGGGACGTATTTCATCGCCCATCGCCCCACGGACTGGGGCTCGAAGGAGGACGTCCCATGGAAGCGCTCACCGCCGTGAAGGTGCTGCTCATCGTCACCAGCCACTCGCAGTTCGGGAACACCGGGGAGAAGACGGGCTTCTGGTTGGAGGAGCTCGCCGCGCCGTACGAGCAGTTCACCAAGGCCGGGGCCCAGGTGGACATCGCGTCGCCGCTGGGCGGCAAGGCGCCCGTGGATCCTCGCAGCGAGAAGGAGCAGACGGAGGACACGCGCGCCTTCCTCGCGGACGCCGAGGCGACGAAGAAGCTGGCGAACACGAAGGTGCTCGCCCAGGTGAAGGACACCTACGACGCGTACTTCGTGGTGGGCGGGCACGGCGTGATGTGGGACCTGGCGCAGCACGTGCCGGCGCACCAGCTGCTGTCCGCGGGCTACGCGCGGGGCGCGGTGGTGGCGGCGGTCTGCCACGGCCCGGCGGCGCTGGTGGGCGTGAAGGGACCGGACGGCAAGCCGCTGGTGGCGGGCAAGCGCGTGGCGGCCTTCAGCAACGCGGAGGAGCAGGCGGCGAAGTTCGACGCCATCGTCCCCTTCCCGCTGGAGACCCGGATGCGCGAGCTGGGCGCGCGCTACGAGTCCGGCCCGTTGTGGAAGAGCTTCACGGTGCGCGACGGGCGGCTCGTCACGGGACAGAACCCGGCGTCCTCCGCCGCCACCGCGCAGGAGGTCCTGAAGGTCCTGGCCGAGAAGAAGCAGGCCCCGGCCCCCAAGGGCTGAAGCCCGCTGCCGTCAGCCGAACTGGAAGCCGGAGATGCGCGTCCCCATCATGGAGCCGGACCAGGCGGTGGTGCCCCGGTCCGCACCGGCGGCACCGGCGACGACCATCAAGGGGAGCAGGTGCTCCTCGCGAGGATGGGCGAGCCGCGCATAGGGGGCCTGCATCCACTGCGTGAGCTTCGCGTCACGCTCGTCCGCGGGAGAGGTGGCGGCGTCCTGGACCCACGCGTCGAACTTCGCGGAGACCTCGTGCGCGCGAGGGTCTCCGAAGGCGCGCAGGTTGTGGAACGTCATCCCGCTGCCGATGATGAACACGCCCTCGTCGCGGAGCGGCGCGAGCGCCCGGCCCATGGACAGGTGCTCCGCCGGGTCCAGCCCCTGCTTCAGCGAGAGTTGGACGCAGGGGATGTCCGCCTCCGGGTACGTCAGCTTCAGCGGGATGAAGGTGCCGTGGTCGTAGCCGCGCGCCGGGTCCTCCGACGTGGCGAAGCCCGCCGTGGAGAGCAATTCGCGCACGCGCGCCGCGAGCCGTGGGTTGCCCGGCGCCGGCCAGGGGATGCGGTACGACTCCGGCGGGAACCCGTAATAGTCATACAGGATGGGTGGCGCGGCGGACGTCATCACCGTGGCCACGGGCTCCTCCCAGTGGGCGGAGATGACGAGCAGCGCCTTGGGTGGCGCCGCGAGCTGCTGGCCCACCTGGCGCAGGTAGGTCGCGAGCGCCTGGAGCTCCGCTTTCGGAAGGCCCATCTCCACGAAGGGCCAGGGGCCACCGCCGTGCGGGATGAAGACGACGGGCAGGCGCGAGGAGGGATTGGACGGGTCGGTCGGCATGGGGCCTCTCGGTGCCATTCAACTCCACGGGTGGGTCGGCGCGCCAACGCACTCCGGGTGGACCCCTGCGTCCGCTTGAGACACGACGCCTTCTGCTATGAACCCGCGCTGGGGGACGGATGGGTGGTCCCGTCGCGAAGGGGGTTGCATGAAGAGCATCATCGGTTGGGCGCTCGCCGCGTTCGGCGTCTTTGGCATTGGCCTGGAGCTCGACAAGCCGATCCAGGGCACCGCGGAACACACGATCGCGGGGTTCATCCTCGGCGCCGTCTTCGTCCTCGGAGGCCTGGCGCTTGTCCGCTCCGCGCGGCGCGCGAAGCTGCCGCCCGAATTGAGGGATGCGCCCGTCGCGGTGCGGCCCTCGCTGGACTCCCGCGACGTCGAGCGCGCCGTGCTCACCTGCGCGAAGGAGCACGGGGGCCGCGTCACCATCGCCGAGGTGGCGGCGAGCAGTCAGCTCTCGTTCACCGAAGCCAAGGAGGTGCTCGAAGGCTTGTCCCGCGCGGGCGCCTGCACCGTGGACGTCACGGAGAACGGTGCGTTCATCTACGAGTTCAGCGGCTTGATGCCGCGCGAAACGGCTCCCGCGGCGCTCAAGTCCTGAGGCCCATGCCCGCCGAATAGCGCGAGGAACTGCCGCTCCCGCTCAGACTTCCTCGTGAGCTGTCCGCGCACCAGGCGCGTGACCCGGTGGGTGCGCTCTGCTTCGGCTACCAGTCCGCTGAACACCTGCACTGCGGCAACGTCATTCGACTTCCGCATCTACGACCCGGACTCGCCTGCCTTCGACGGCTCCTGGCAGCCTGATGACCTCGAAGAGGTGCGGCCGCCGCGCCTACCGCCCCAGCTTGAGGGTCACGGTCGCGGAGTCCTCCACCGTCCCCTTCAGCGTGAAGCGCAGCTCCCAGACGCCGGGCATGAAGAGGTCCGCGTCGGAGACCTCGAAGGTCCCAGGGTCTCGCGCGGTGACGCGGGGGACCTCTGAGATGCCGTGGTTCATCGCGGGCATCCAGGGCTGGACGGACAGCACGACACCGGGCACCGGCTTTCCCGACGCGGCGTCGGTGATCCGCACCTGGAACGCCTGAACGCCTCTTCGGAGCGGTGTCATCGAAGAGAGGACCTCGACTCGGAGTCGACCGGATGCGCTGGCCACTGTCCCCACGGAGGAGGCCGCGCTCACCTGTCCCGCGTCTGGAGTGGCGGAGGGCGTCGCGCCCAGCAACAGCGTTCCCATCAGCAGTGCCTTCATCATCCTTGCCGTGTAGCGGAAGAGGCGGGCCTGCGTTCTGCGACAAGGTGTCGCATCGCACATGCGGTCTGGATGAGAGAGGGTGCGCCATCATGTCCGCCCTTTCGTCCTCTTCCGCGCAGCCCCGTTCGTGGGTGTTCGTGGTGCTGGGAGCCGTGGGGCTGACCGTGTCCGTGCTCGCATGCGCGGCGCTCGTGATGGTGCTGGACTTCGCCTGGTCGGAGGCGCCCCCTTCGAACGCCTCGTGGGAGCTGGAGGTGCCGCCACCTGTGTATGGCCCGCTGCCCTCGCTCACCCTTCGCGATGAGCGGGGTCAGCCGCTGGAGCCCGGGCAGCTTCAGGGACAGCTCACCCTGATCCAATTCACGCTTGTTCCCCTCCTGCGACAGGTCCAGGAGCGGCTGGAGGCTGACGGCGTCCCGCTCCGGGTCGTCATCGCGACATCGCGCGACTCCACGGTGCTCCATCCGGATTGGCAACCGCTGCGGGACAGCGGCCGCCTCCTGTTGCTGGTGGATCAACGCCTCCAGGTCCGGGGCGTCTACGACTCGAGCCAGACCCCATCCACCTCCGAACGCGTCATCACGGACGCGCGCTGTCTGCGCTCCTGCCCCCCTCTATGAAGCCCACATCCCTATTCGTGCTCGCCGGTGCAGGAGTCATCGCGTTGCTGTCCATCGCGTGGCCCCACGTTCAACGCGAACGCGCGCGCGTCGCCGCGGAGAACCTGCCCCTGTACGGGCCGCTCCCGCGCTTCGAATTGACCGCCCAGACGGGACGTCCCTTCTCCGACGCAGACATGCGGGGCCATCTCTACGTCGCGGACTTCTTCTTCACCCGCTGCCCCACCGTGTGCCCGCTGCTCACGGAGAAGATGCTGCGGGTGCAGCGACAGGCCCGGGAGCAGGGATTGGACGTGCGCTTCGCTTCGTTCAGCGTGGACCCGCGCCATGACACGCCGGAACGGCTGACCGCCTATGCGCGCGACCACCGCATCGACACGGCCAACTGGACGTTGTTGACGGGCCCGCTGGACCAGGTGGAGACGACGGTCCTGGAGGGCTTCCGGGTGATGATGGGCCGCGACGCGGACGCGGGCGAGGACGACTTCTTCAGCGTCTTCCACGGGGAGCACTTCGTGCTCGTGGACGCCCGGGGACAGCTTCGCGGCTACTACCGGGTCACCGAGGGAGAGGGCGGATTGGAAGCCCTGCTCCGGGACGCCGCGCTGCTGGCCCAGGCCCCGGAGTAACAACAAGGAACTCAGGAAATCCTGAGCGTCCGGTGAGTAGACTCGCGGGGCCGTCCATCCCCGACCCGGAGAACAGAGTGTCGCACCCCACGATCCGCACCATCCTCGGCGCATCCGCCCTGGACTCGCTTGACCCCTTCAGCACCGCCTTGCTGGTGATTGACTTCCAGGAAGAATACTTCAGCGGAAAGCTGCCCATTCCGGATGGGACGCGCGCCCTGAATAACGCCAGGCGACTCATCGCCTTCGCGGATCGGCACAAGCTGCCGGTCTTCCACGTGTGGCACGTGAGCCCGTCCGGCGCTCCCCTCTTCGCCCACGACAGCCCGACGGCCTTCTGCCACAAGGACCTCCAGCCGGCCGCCCACCACAAGGTCGTCAAGAAGAACCAGATCAGCGTGTTCCAGGGCACGGAGCTCCATCACGAGCTGCAGATCTCCAGAATCAAGACGCTGATCATCTCCGGCCTGATGACCCACGCCTGCGTGTCAGGCGCGGCGCGGGACGCGGTTCCCCTCGGCTACAACGTCATCGTGGCGGACGACGCCTCGGCCACCCGGGACATCGAGGCGCCCGGCGGCGGCACCATTGCGCATGATGTGCTGCACAAGTCCGCGCTGGTGACCATCGCCGACACCTTTGGCGCCGTCATGGGCACCAACGCCATCGTGAACTTGAGCGTCCGCTGACGTGAAGGAAGCAGCCGCAGTCGGCCTTGACATTAAATCTACATAGGTAGATTTGCAGGGCATGCCGCGAACTCGCGCGTTGTCGAATCACGCCCGCTCCGTTCTTGCCGCACTGCTGGAGGCCGGGGCGGGCTGGTCGCACGGGTATGAGCTGTGCCGCATCGCGGACGTGAAGTCGGGCACGCTCTATCCGCTGCTGATCCGCCTCGAAGCCCAGGGCTATCTCGAAGCCGAGTGGCAGCAGCCGGCGGAGGGTGGGCGGCCGCCAAGGCACGCCTATCGCCTGACCCAGACCGGGGTCCAGCTCGCGCGCGACAATCCGCCAGACCGCAAGGTGGCTGCTCGCTCCGTCCTTCGCGGGGCAACGACATGAGCGTCCGGGTCCAACGACTTGCGGCGGACCTGCTGTGCCGCGCCCTGCAGTCCCTCCTTCCACCGTCGATGCGCGACTGGGGGCTGGCCATCCGCTACGAGGTCGCGGAAATCCCCGAGGACACCCAGGCCCTGTCGTTCGCGCTTGCGAGCTTCCGCGGCCTGGCGCCGCGTGCCATCGGCTTGCTCCTGATGCAGCCCTTCGGCGCGCTGCACAGCCCGCGTGCCGTCGGTGCGCTCTGCGCGGCGGGCTCGGTCGCCATGGGGCTCGTCTACATGACGCTTGCCGGCGCGCCCGTCGGCTACCTCGGCATCAACGCTGGCGCGCTCGTCCTCGGTCTTGTCTTGCTGGCCCTCGTCAGCCGCATCCCGGGGGCGGGCGGGCGATGGTCCAGAGCCCTGATTCTCGGCCTCTCGGTCCTGCTGCTCGCCACCGCATCCGTCGGCCTCCGCGTCGAGGGGGCAGCTCGCTGGGTCAAGCTCGGCGGAGTGAGCGTGCAACCGAGCCTGGTCCTTCTGCCGCTCATGCTTGCCGGATTCTCCCGGACGCGCACCCCGCTTGCGACGACGGGGATCATCGTTGCCGCCGTGGCAATGGCGCTCCAGCCCGACCGTGCGATGGCGGCCATGATGACCGCGACGCTGGCGACCGTCGCGGTGACGCGCGCGGACCGGCCGACGTCTCTGGCGTTCACGGCCAGCCTCCTGGCGTTGGTGGTGACGCTGCTGCGCCCCGACGCGCTTCCCGCCGCACCCTTCGTCGACCAGGTCCTCTTTTCGTCCTTCCAGGTCCATGCCCTTGCCGGGCTGGCCGTCGTGGCCGGCTCGGTCATGCTGCTCGTCCCTGTGCTGTTCGGTGGGTCCTGTGACGGGGACAGCCGCGCGACCTACCTCGCCTTCGGGGCTGCGTGGCTCGCGGCGACCGTTGCCGCCGCGTTTGGCAATCATCCGACCCCGGTCGTGGGCTACGGAGGCAGCGCGATCCTCGGCTACGTCCTGAGCCTTTCGACCCTGCCGAGGCCGCTGACTTCGCGCGACATCCCTTCAAGAATCGCACTCGCCCAGTCATGACAATGCCTCGCCCTGGACGGCGGGTTCGATACCTGCTGCCTGTTGTATTGCTTGCCCTCGTGCTCTGGTTCACGTGGACGCGAATCACACGCAGCCGCGGCGACCAGAGGGCTTCTTTCACGCCCGCGAGTCAGCAGTGCGACGCGCAAGGGCCCCTGCGTTACTGCATCAACAAGGCCGCCGGGGGCACCAACGGCGACATCGTCTATCACCACCACGGGCGCAGTCTCGACGAGACGGTCTGGAACGACGACACCTACCTCACCGGCATGCTGCAGGCGCAATGGCAGGCCACCGGAGCCCTACCTCCCACGGTCGTGACCGTCTCCTACGGCTCGACCTGGCTCCTGACTCCGAAGGGCCAGCAGGAGGACAGCGGACTGCTCGATGATTTCATGGCCCGTCTGCCTGCGATTGAGGCGAAGGTGGGACGCCCCCGGCGGCGGATGCTGCTGGGGGAGTCGATGGGTGGGCTCAACGTCCTGGTCGCGGGCCTTTCCCATCCGGCGCAGTTCGCCAAGGTCGCGGCGCTCTGTCCGGGCGTCTACACCGACACCCCGTTCTCCTCCTTTGACACGATCCAGGCCTCGATGGAGCGCACCGGCGCCGATCCCAAGATCGTGTTCGGAGTCTGGCGGATGGCGCGCCAGTACGTGGCCGACGAAGCCGAATGGCGCCGCGTCTCGCCCCTGCACCTGGTCGCGCAGGCGGGACCGGACCATCCGGAGCTCTATCTCTCCTGCGGCCTCTACGATGCCTACGGCAACTACGAAGGCACCGAGCGCCTCGCCAACCTTGCCCGTC
Organism: Corallococcus sp. AB018; assembly: GCF_003986945.1. Lineage (NCBI taxonomy): Bacteria > Pseudomonadati > Myxococcota > Myxococcia > Myxococcales > Myxococcaceae > Corallococcus > Corallococcus sp. AB018. The sequence continues at coordinate 21,794 of NZ_RAWR01000005.1, forward strand.
AGCGAGGCATCAGGACCGAATGGCACCCGCTCTATGGCGGCCACTGTGCGTCAGACGTGTCCTCGCTGGCCGACTTCCTCGTGAAATGACAGTCGGGACCGCGGTGGCGAACGGCGCCTACTGGAGGGGCGCACCTGGCCAGGCTGAGTCACGCAGGGTCCAGGGCCCACAACCCATCCTGCCAATTCCGCAAGGTCTGCTGGGCACCCAGGGCTGCCAGACCTTGGCCCTTTGCTGCATCTTCCAGAAGCGCAGTGGCTTCTGCGGTCTTGTGCCGGAGCAGGAAAGCAGCAGCAGTGACCCTGACATCCATACGCGGGTGAGAAAAAAGCGCAGCCAGTGCATCGCGGCCGGCGTCGCCCTTCTCACGCAACGCCATGAACGCGGCAAGCGCCTTTTCGGCGTGCTTATTGCCCGCCCTTGCATCTCCTCGGACGATGCAGTCCGTCTGCGCCGCGATGTCCTGGGCGAATGCCTCTACGAGTTTCTCAAGCGACATCACCAGACCCCATTTTTCACTTTCTCAATGGCCCGAAGGCCGAAGTCGCGTTGAGCGTCGAAGGACTGCGTGCTCAACCATTCTCGCACTGTCTTGAAGGAGCTGGTGATGTCGAAGCGCTTCGAGGAGAACAGAGCGCTGACCCCAGAATGAAGCTCCTTGTCGAGCGGGATGACGTTCTCCCGGTTGTGGAGAGCCTGGGGTCCGAAGCGAGACGCGTTCCCCTCCGTCTGCTCCACGATGTGATGCCACTCCTTGCCGTTCCCTGCGGGTCCCATGGCCCGCTTGAAGGACTTGAAGGACGAATAGCCCTTCGGCCCACTCGACGGCGAGGATCCCTGCGCATCTGCGCCCCCTCCGCCCCCCGAGCCCGCTGCGTCATCAACTCGCTGGAGGATGATGGCCGCCCCAGGGCCACCGCTGAGTACCGCCGCCGCACGCCCTGCTGGCACCGCGACGCGCTCCAACGCCAGCGCGCCCTGCGCCGACAATGACAGCACAGGCACCGAGACTTCCGCCCCCAGCGCCATCCCCTTCAACGTCCGCGTCGTGGCCGAGGCCGCGCCCCATGTGACGAGCATTCCCGTCGTCAGCCGCGACACTTCGCGGATCTGCTCGCCACGGGTCATGGACTGGAAGCGCTCCCAGTACGCGGGGGAGGAAGCGATGAGCGCCGCCACGCCCGCCGGCAGGTGGCTCAGCCCCGCGATGCTGTCCACGGGACGCGTGAGCACCTGTCCCAGCGCGTGGTACAGCTCCACGAAGGCGTCCTCGGCTCCGTCCAGGGTGCGGCTGATGACGTCAGCGTCGTCGTACACCTCGGCCATGGGACGCCAGTCCGAGACCTGGAGCTGCGCATCCATGACGCGGAAGACACCGCCCTTGCCGCTGTAGAAGCGCCCCAGCTCGAAGCCATTCGCCCGGAAGGCTCCGTCCCTCCACTCGACGGGCGCCACCTTTTGCTGGGTGCGACCCGTGAGTGCCCATGCGAGGTAGCCATCCGGTCGCAACACCGCGACCTGCTCCCGAGCGAATCGCTCCACCCGGCGCAGCAACTCCTCCCGCGAAGTCCCGCCTCGCTCCAGCACCTCTCGCAGCAGGAAGCCCGCCACCATTCGGGGCGGCAGCGTGTCCAGCGTGACGGGCTTGCGCAGGAGGACGCCCAGCAGCCGCACGGATTGCGTGGGCGTGAGCGTGCTGTCCCACAGGGGCTGCTCGTCCCGTGCGTCCAGCCCCGCGTCCGTCAGCAGTTGCTCCCAGGCATCCATGCGCACGCCGGAGCTGGCGATGGCGCGGTCGGCATTCGTTCCTGGCGTTCGCTCCCTCGCGGACTCCCGGGGCGAGTAGCGCAGGGCCCTGCTGGAGACAGCCGGCGCGCAGCCCGTGAAGAGCATGACCGCGCAACACAATAAGACACCTGTACGCATGGATTCACTCCAAGCCGGGACGCGGCTTGGAGTGTCTCGCATTCAGCCGGGACCGCGGGCCTACTGAATCGCGAAGATGAGCGTCACCTTCGCCATCACCGTCTGCTCCTCCGGCTGGATGGGCGTGGTGGGCGCGGCTCGCGATTCCGCCATGTCCATGGCGAAGGTGGCCGGATACAGGCGCGGGGCTTCCGTCACCGTGCTCGCGTCCAGCACCGCGCCCAGCTTCACGTTGAGCGACGCGGCCAGCACCTCCGCTGACTTGCGCGCTCGCGCCACCGCCTGCCGCAGCGCTTCGCCCTGCACCGCGTCCTGGCGGCTCAGCCCGAAGCGCACCGAGTCCACCCGGTTCGCTCCCGCCGCCAACGCCTTGTCCAACAGGCTCCCCACCTTGGACAGGTCCGTCACGTGGACGCTCACCAGGTTGCTCACCCGGTAGCCCTTGAGCTTCGGCTCACCGCCCTGCGGCGGCGGCGGCGTGTACTCCGGATAGACGTTGTAGTTGCGCGTCTGCAGGTCCCGCTTCGCGATGCCCGCACCCGTCAGCGCCGCGAGCACCTTCTCCATCCGCTTCGCGTTCTCTTCGCCCGCGGCCTTCGCGTTCTGCGCGGACGTCTCCACCGCCACGTCGATGAAGGCCTCGTCGGGCTGCGCCTTCACCTCGCCCGTGCCCTCCACGCGCAGCGTGCGCACCTGCGGATCCACCGGCGGCCGGGGCTGCGGTGAACCGGCCGGGCCCTGCACCTGCGCCGCGGCCGTGAAGCCCGCGAGTACCACCAGCGTCGTCAACATCCTGCGAACAGCGGACATGGCGCCTCCTTCCCAAGGCACAGAGAACCTTCGCGCTTCCTGCGCGAAAGCCTCTCATGCCCCTTCGGACGCCCCAGCCCCGGCGGACATTCACCGGACCCGAGGCGTCCTGCGCTGGACGGTCGCTCAGTGCAGCGACTCACCCGCCTGGTCCACCGACATCATGGACTCCAACGGCTTTCGCAGCGGACCCGGCGCGGACTTGCGCACCTGCGTGACGGCCTTGCGACGCGCGACGCGCAGCGCGTCCCGGCCCATGTCCATCACCGCCGCCACCGCGCCCGTCAGCAGGTTGCCCGGCGGGGTGTCCGGCGCGGCGGGATGCGGGTGCGTGGGCGCGCCCTTCTTCGCCAGCACCAGCGCCTCGCCCACCTGCCGCAGCTCCTGCGGCTTGAAGGCCTTCTTCACCTCCGGGAAGAGGTACTGCTCCTCCTCCGTGACGTGCGCGCGCACGCTCTCCATCAACACGTGCACCTTCGCGTCGAAGCGCTCGGACTCCGGCGGCAGCGTGTCCAGCTCCGACAGCACCCACTTCACCACGTGGTGCTCCTCCAGCGCTCGCAGCACGTCCGGCGACAGGTCCTCCGAACGCGCGCGCACCGCCGGGTAGAAGACCTGCTCCTCGATGGCGGCGTGGATGGACAGCTCGCGCACCATCTCGTCCACCAGCTTGCGCTTGTGCGCCAGCGCGTGGTCGCCCGCCTTCTCGAACTTGCGGAACAGCTGCTCCACCGTCTTGTGGTCCGCCTTCAGCAACGTGATGGCATCCATGGGCCGTCTCCCTTTGCGTCGAATCGGGGGGCCGCGCCACCCCCATCGCGAAGCCGCTCGGGCCCGGTCAGGCCCTGGCGCAGCGCGGCACGGGGTGAAGGGTGGGGATGGATTCACGGCCGCGCCTACCCCTGCTCCCCTGGCCCCCGTGTCCGGACGGAGGGCAGCCGGGCGGCATGCCCCTTCTGTCCGGTATCGGTCGGAAAACCGCACCCGGCCCCACTCCCCGGGCGGCGCGGGAATGCGCACCGTGCGCGGCCAGATCGGTCTCGCGCGGGCGGCGGGCAAGGGAACAGGGGCAATACCGTGACGACGAACACGCTGCGCCTCCGGGTGGCGCGCATCACCCGTGAAGCGGAGGGCATCCAGTCCTACGAGCTCGTCTCCCAGGACGGCAGCCCCCTGCCCGAGTTCGAAGCCGGCGCGCACCTGGACGTGCAGGTGCCGGGCCTCGACGGCATGCGCCAGTACTCGCTCTGCAACGACCCGAGCGAGACGCACCGCTACGTCATCGCCGTGCAGCGTGACGCCAACGGCCGCGGTGGCTCCAAGGCGATGCACGAGAACGTCCACGAGGGCGACGTGCTCACCGTGAGCGAGCCCCTCAACGACTTCCCCCTCCTGTACGGGCGCAGCTACGTGCTCATCGCGGGCGGCATCGGCATCACGCCGCTCCTGGCCATGGCGCGCCTGCTGGAGCGCACCGGCGCGGAGTGGGTGCTGCACTACTGCACGCGCGAAGCGGACCGCACCGCCTTCCTGGAACTGTTGTCCACGCCGTCCTTCGCGGGCCGCGTGCACGTGCACCACGACGGGGGTGACCCCTCCAAGGGGCTGGACGTGCGGGCGCTGCTCGCGACGCGCGGCCCGGGCACCCGGCTGTACTGCTGCGGTCCGGCGGGCCTGATGAAGGCCGTTCGCGAGGCGGCCACGCTGCACAAGTGGCCCTGGGAGAAGGTGCACTTCGAGGCCTTCACCGCGGAGGGCACGTCCGCCACCCACGCGACCCCGGAGGAGGACTTCGAGGTGTCGCTCAAGAGCACCGGCCAGGTGCTGCGCGTGCCGGCCGGCAAGAGCGTGCTCAACGTGCTGCGCACCCACGGCGTGAAGGTGGAGAGCGACTGTGAGGCGGGCTCCTGCGGCACCTGCGTCACCCGCGTGTGCGAGGGCACTCCGGACCACCGTGACACGTTCTTCCAGCAAGAGCCCGCGGGAAATGCGCGAATGCTGGTCTGCGTGTCACGTTCCCGGTCCAAGCGGTTGGTGCTGGATCTGTAGTGACACCCCCAGGCCCGGCGTTTTGAAGCGCGCCTGTACGCGGCGGGCCGCCTATGCTCGCGCCCCGCTCGTACACGAGAGAGGCTGATGAGCGACGGGACGTTGTTCTCCATGGACACTCCGCCCACCGAGGCCCGGTTCCAGAATCGGCTCTGGGTGGCGGATGCATTGGACCTCACGGGCGCGGCGCTCGTGGGTTGGGGGGCGGTGCGCGCGGCGGAGTGGGTGTCCACGCCGGCGCTGCTGGGGTTCGCCATGGGGGTCGCCTGGGTGGTGCTGTCCTGCGTGGGCGGGCTGACGGGGCTCACCCCGGGCCGTCACGCCCTGGGACTGAAGCTGGAGCGGGCGGAAGGACGGGCGCCCGGCCTGGGCGCGGGGCTGCTGCGCTCGCTCACCGCGCCGGTGGAGCTGCTGCTGCAGGTGGTGCTGCAACACCGGCCGCTGGATGCGCAGCTGGGCGTGCACGCGGCCGTGATTCCGGGCGGGATTCGTGGCTGGGCGCGGAGCCTGCCGCTGCCGCTGGTGGGGCTGGTGGTGCTGGCGGGCGCGGTGTGGAGCATCGTCACGCCCACGCGCCAGGAGATGCTCCAGTACCTGGACCGCACGCTGACCGGGTGGCACTGCTGCCACGGCACGCGCGAGGCCACCTGGCAGTGCCGCACATCCCTGTCCCGCGCGGTGCGCAACGCGAACGGCGGCGACACGGAGGTCTCGGAGTTCCTGCGCAACGAGTGCCCCGTGGCCGCCACGCGGCTGGGGCCCTGAGACGTCACGCGAGCCGACGGAGGCTCGCGTCCTCGCGCTTCAGCGCTTGCGCAGCGCGAAGGTGTCCTCGCCCTCGTCGCAGTTCACCCACACGGCCTTCTCCGGCACGGCGGGCAGCTTCTCGCTCACCTTGAAGTAGCGCTCCTCCACCTTGACCGTGTGCGTCTGGTAGGGCTCCAGCCGCGCCATCCGCGCCCCCCTCCGTCCGCTCAGGACGATGGCGCAGTTGTGCCAGGTCCGGGTGTCGGAGCTGATCACATAGAGGGTGCTGTTGAAGCTGCTCCCCAGGATGCCGTCGATCTCCGCCTGTCCCAGGAGGCGTGAGCGCTCCACGGGCTTCGGCTCGGGCGCGGGCGCGGGCGGCACGGCCGGCGGGGACTCGGCCACGGGCGTGGGCAGCGTTGGCCCCGACGGGCGCCCGCTCAGCAGCAGGAAGCGCGGCTCCTTCGCCGCATCCGCATCCGCGTCCAGCCGCACGTTCATGCGCTCGCGGTTCGGTTGGATGGACACCACGGTCGCCGTCCCCAGCACCGGACGCTTGCGGGTCCCCCGCTGCGGAGGGCCCACCACCTTGAACACCGAGCCCGCGTTGGTGCCCTGGGGCACCGTCGCGTTCACCACGCGCTGGCCGCCGCCCGTCTCGCCAATCTTCGCCACGGTCAGATGAGCGGGCACCATCTCGACCTGCGGCGTCGCGGGCCGCTTCGGTCCGGGGACGGGCTTCACCTCGGGCGGAGCCTTCACCACCGGCCCGGGCTTCGCCTCCGGCTCCCCCGCGCCCGCGTCCACCGCCGCCTCGGGAGGGGGCTCCTCGGTCGGCGTCACCGCGGGAGGCGGCTCCTCCACCTTCGGGGGCGCGGCGGCCACCACCGGCGCGGCCGGCGGGAGCGTCTGGAGAGCCACGGGCTGCTCGGCCGTATTCGGGCGCAGCACGTAGGCGGTGATGCCCACGGAGGCGCCCACCAGCAGCAGCGCCGCCACGGCGATCCGCGCCACCGGCCTGCGAGACCCGGTCTGCGCCGGCAGCTGTCCGGAGGTGCCCGCCACCCCGGCGCCCTGGGACGGCGCGGCGGCCAGGTGCACCGCCGTGGCGCCCAGCGCGGCCGCGTCCACCTCGTCGGTGCTCCGCGCCACGCCACCGGAACCCGTCGTGCCGCGCGCCACATCACCAGAGCCCGACGTGCCCCGCGCCACCCCACCGGAGCCCGACGTGCTCCGCACGCCTCCCGAACCCGACGTGGGCAGGGCCACACCGCCTGAGCCCGACGTGCTCGGCGCCACGCCGCCAGAGCCCGAGGGATGGGACACGAACGTGCCCCCCGGCCCGAGCCCTGGCCCATCCACGTCGATGCGCCCGGTGTTGGGCCTGTTCCCGGCGGACTCCTCGCCGGTCCCCGGCGCCGTGGCCTGGACATCCGCCGAGCCACTGCCGGAACCGCCGTACAGCCCCGTGCCCGAACCGCCCCGGGGCGCGGGCGACGGCGTTCTCCGCTCCCCGTGCACGCTGGACGTCAGCTTGCGCTGCTCGGCGAAGGCCTCCGGGCAGAGCGCGCGCACGAACTCACCCGCCTCCTCCGCTCCAATGGGATTCCCCGAGCGCAGCAGCTCCGCGTTGAGCGCCCGCGCGAACTCATCCGCCCGCCCGTACCGGTCCGTCGGCGACGGCGCCAGCGCGCGGCGCAGCACGGCTTCCAGCGACGGCTCCACGTCCGGACGGAAGTCCGTCAGCGGCGGCACCACCGGATGCGACATCGCCGCCATCATCTCGCCCACGGTGCCGTGGGGAACCAGCCCACGGCCCGCCAGCATCTCCCACACCACCACCGCGCAGGAGTAGATGTCGCTGCGATGGTCCAGCGGCTCGGCGCGGACCTGCTCCGGGGACATGTAGCCCAGCTTCCCCATCACCGTGGACGGCAGCGTGTACTTGCTGCGCGCGGTGGACTTCGCGAGGCCGAAGTCGATGACCTTCACCTCGCCCTCGTACGACACCATCACGTTGTGCGGGGACACGTCGCGGTGGACGATGCCCAGGGGCTCGCCGTCCGTGCCCGTCTTGCGGTGCGCGTACCCCAGGCCCTCCGCCATGCGCTGGCCGATGTAGAGCGCCACAGGCGCCGGCACCGCCCGCCCCTGCACCCGGGCCTGCTCCAGCAGATAGCCCAGGTCCACGCCCGCCACGTACTCCAGGGCCATGTAGTAGGTGCCGTCCGCCTCGCCCATGTCGTACACCTGGGCGATGGAGGAGTGGACCAGGTGCACCAGCACCTTGGCCTCGTGGTGGAACCGGTCCAGGAACTGCCGGTCCTTCACCAGCCCCGGCAGGATGGTCTTCACGATGCAGGGCTTTTCGAAGCCCGCCGCCCCGGACAGCTTCGCCAGGTACACCTCTCCCATGCCGCCCTGGCCCAGGAGGTGGACGAGCTCATAGCGCCCGAAGAAACGGGGGGACTCTGTGGGTGCGGTGCTCATGGCTTCGGCTCCGGAGCGCAGCATGGACTCCCCCATGGAATCAAGCCGCGCACGTCGCGCCACCCCTCCTTGCCAGCCTTCGGACACCCCCGGCGCGAAAAAGAGAAAGTCCCGGGGCCAACGGAATTCCCGAGCCTGTGTTCCGACTGACAACAGGTCTGTTGTGCACCCGCGCACGTCCGGGATGCACCCGGGGCCTGGAGACGATGCGAGTCAGCCTGGGGATGCGTTCCCTCATCGCAGCACGCCGCTTCCTTCCTCTGTGAGGGGGGCGGGCACCTCCCGGTCCTCCGCCATGTAGGGGGACCGCCCTCAGGAGGGGCGTCCTGCTTGGAAGGAGTCGCATCATGAGGCATTGGACATTCGTCGGATTGCTGGCGCTGGCCGCATGTGCGCCGGAGTCGTCCCCACGCACCTCCGCGCAGGGCCAGGTGTGCCCGGGCGTCGTCGCCGGAGGGATGACGGTCCGCCAGGGGCTGGATGGAAACCTGCCCTCCCGGGTGCAGGATGACGGGCGCGAGCCGGTCATCATCCGCTTCCGCCGGGGAGACCGCACCCAGGCCTCGAGCGTCACGGCGTCCGGCGCCAGCTTCACGGCGAGCACCGGCGCGAAGGTGGGCGCCGTCTACCGCAACATCCCCGCGGTGGCCGCGCGCGTGTCGCCCCAGGAGCGGCTCCTGCTGGAGCGCAGCCCCCTGGTGGAGAGCATCGAGGCGGACCAGATCTGGGTCGCCCAGGGCCTGACGCCCGGGCTGCTCGCGCCGCTGCCGCGCCAGGTGACGGCCGTCACGCCCATGCCGGGGGACGAGTACACCGAGGGCCTGCACCTGGTGCAGGCCCCGGACGTGTGGGACGCGGACCGGGACGGCGTGCTGGACGTGGGCGCGCCCACGGGCGAGGGCGTGCGGGTGTGCGTCATCGACAGCGGCCTGGACATGGACCACCCGGAGTTCCAGGGCGCGGTGGCGGGAAGCCATGACTTCCTGGATGAAGACGACGACGCCAATGACCGCGGCCCCCAGGGCCAGTGGGGCCAGGGCCACGGCACGCACGTGGCGGGCATCATCGCGGCGCGCATGGGCCAGGGCGGCGACACCGGCCCCCGGGGCGCGCCGGGCGGCATGGTGGGCGTGGCTCCCAAAGCGTCGCTGCTCATCGCCCGCGTTCTGGACCTGTCCGGGCAGACGCAGATGAGCGTGGTCCTCTCCGCCATGGAGTGGTGCGAGTCCCAGGGCGCGCGCGTCGTGTCGCTGTCGCTGGGCGGTGGCAACCCCACGCGCAGCACGGTGGAGGCGTTCCGCGCGCTGGCGGATCACGGCCTGCTGGTGGTGGCGGCCGCGGGCAACCAGGGCGGCCCGGTGCTGTACCCCGCGTCCGACCCGTCCGTGCTCGCGGTGGGCGCGGTGGACGCGAACGAGCGGCGCGCGAGCTTCTCCAACATGGGCGCGGACCTCGCGCTGGTGGCGCCCGGCGTGGACGTGCTGTCCACCTTCCCCCGGGGCCTGGGCGCCTTCGCGGAGATGTCCCTGGACGACACGTCCCCCATGTCGCGCTCGCTCCTGTACTCGCCCACGGGTGACACCGCGGGGCGGCTGGTGGACTGCGGCCTGGGGGATTCCCTGGCCGCGTGTCTGGGCGCCACCTGTGACGGCTTCGTCGCCTACGTGCGGCCGGGCGCGGTGCCGGTGTCCGAGGCCATGGCCAACGTGATGATGCAGGGCGCGCGCGCCGTCGTCTTCGGCTCCGACGACGCCCCCGCGGGCGGTGCGGTGGACATCCTCTCCCTGCCCCGCATCGGCCGCTGGGCCCCCGCCGTCAGCGTCAACCAGGCGGCCAGCACCGTGCTGCGCGAGCGGCTGGGCGCGGACGCGCGGCTGTCACTGATTCCGGTGGACTACACCCACGTCTCCGGCACCTCCATGGCCGCGCCCTACGTGAGCGGCGTGGCCGCGCTGCTCTGGAGCGCCCGGCCGGAGCTCACGCCCCAACAGGTGCGCGACGCCCTGGAGTCCTCCGCGCGCGACCTGGGCATCGCGGGCCGGGACCCCGTGTTCGGCCACGGCCTGGTGCGCGCGCGAGACGCCCTGCAACGGCTGCCGTGACGCACCCACTTCTCAATTCATGGGAGACGTAAGCAGCGCATCACGGACGCGGAGCGTGGCTGTTGGGGAACCCAAAAATGCTCCGAGTGATGAAATCGAGAATGCGCTGCTGCGTGGAATGAATGCGCGCCGGGATTGTACGTGGCGCGCGCCAATGGCTGCCGGGAAGGCGGCCAACCCGGCGCGAAAAACATCTCATTCTTGAATTGAGGATATCCATGTTTCGAATTGCTGTTGCCGCCCTCGTCGTTGCCGCCACGGGTTGCGCCTCTTCGAGCGGCGCGGCGGCCTCGGGTCGCGCGGGCAACGCCACGGTCACGGGCAGCGTCGCGTACCCCGCGAGCGGCCTGCAGGGTGATCCGTGCACGTCGGTCGGGGTGAAGGTGACGGAGGGTGACGCCGTGGCGCTGGGCCGGGGCGAGGTGAAGCAGAGCCGCAACAACCGTTGCAGCTACAACGTCAGCGCGCTGCCGGAGGACAAGGAGCTGAACGTGGAGCTGGTGCTGGACGCGGGCCTCAAGTGCGCCAACGGCGCGGCGCCCACGGTCACCCCGGGCCCCACGAAGATGAAGATCGCCAAATTCTCGGCGCCGGTGGTGAGCTTCAAGCTGGCCTGCGAGTAGCGCTCCCGAAGTCCCGTTGAAGTGCTTCACGCCGTGAAGGCCGGGGCAAGCCCTCGAAAGGGGTCCCCGGCCTTCGTGCGTGGATGGCCGCATGCCCGGCGGGGGGACAGGAACCATTGATTGCTGAACACAAGGGCGCGAAGCTGCATCGGCCCATGACTGGTTTCCGTCCGCGTACCGCCGTGCTCGCCCTGGCCCTGCTGGGGGCGGGTTGCGAATCCGAAGTGCCCTTTCCGACCGAAGACGAGCTGGACCAGCTGAGCGCCCTGCACACGCAGAGCGTGAAGCCGGAGGCCGACCCCACCAACAAGTGGGCGGACAACCCGGACGCGGCGTCACTGGGGCAGCGGCTGTTCGAGGACCCGAAGCTGTCGCGCTGCGGGACGGTGTCCTGCAAGAGCTGCCACGCGGGTGAGTCCTACACGGTGGAGACGGCGACGGCGGAGGGCTGCGGAGGCCACCAGTCCGAGCGAAACCCGCCCAGCCTGTTGAACGTGGGCTACAGCCGCTGGTTCATGTGGGACGGACGGGCGGACCGGCTCTGGTCGCAGGCGGTGCTGCCGCTGACGAACCCCATCGAGATGGACTCGGACGCGACGGTGGTGCGCACGCGGCTGTCCGAGGAGCCCTCGTACACGGCGGGGTACACGCAGCTGTTCGGCAAGGCCCCCGCGGACGAGTCGGATTCCGACCGGCTGATGGCGAACCTGGGCAAGGTGCTGGCGGCGTACCAGCGCACGCTCAACCGCACCGACGCGCCCTTCGACGCGGACGTGCGTCGCTTCCTGCAGGCGGTGGAGGCGGGCACGCAGGAGAAGGACCCGGCGTACCTGGGCCTGAAGACGTTCGTGCGCAAGGGCCAGTGCGTGGTGTGCCACAAGGGCCGCTCGCTGTCGGACGACAAGTTCCACAACCTGGGGTTGAAGGACACGGGCGCGGGGCGGCGCGGGCAGGCGGACGTGGTGGACACGCTGGTGTCCTGGCCGCTCAACGCCGCGGGCCCCTACAGCGACGCGCCGTCGGGCATCGACGCGGCGCGGTTGTCCACGCTGAAGGCGCAGGCGCAGAGCAAGCCCACGGAGGTGGAGGGCGCGTTCCGCACGCCCACGCTGCGCAACGTGGCGCTGAGCGCGCCGTACATGCACACCGGCGCGGAGAAGACGCTGGAGGACGTCATCGACTTCTACAACGAGGGCGGCGACCCGGCCGGCACCTTCGTGGGCGTGCGCACGGAGACCATCGTCAAGCTGGACCTGAGCAGCGAGGAGAAGCAGGCGCTGGTGACGCTGCTCAAGTCCATGACGGGCGCGGCGAAGTAGGCCTTCAGCGCACCAGGTGGAAGGACGTCTGACGCTGGAAGGCCCAGTGCACGGCGCCTTGCGAGTCCACGACGACGTCCTCCTCCTGGGCGGAGCGCACGGGCTGGTCCTTCCACTCCGGCACGGGGCTGGTGGCCTGAAGCTCGATGGAGAACCAGGAGTCCGGCATCACCTTGTGCTCGCCGTTGCCGGGCACGCCCTCCTGGCGGTCCCACATGCCAATCATGGGGCCGGCGCCGTGGCCGTGCAGGCCAATGGGGTGTGAGTACACGCTGCCGTTGATGCCTTCGGACTTCATGCGCGCGAGCGAGGCGCGCAGGACCTCGTTGCCGGTGCGGCCCGGCTTGATTTCACCGGTGACGATGTCCTGGAGCCGGTTGGACGCCTTGAGCGCGGCCTTGAGGCCTTCGGGCGCGTCCGTCTCGCCGTCGCGCAGCACGTAGCCCATGTGCTGGGTGTCGGTGTTGAGGCGGAGCGCGGTGACGCCGAAGTCGCAGTGGAGCACGTCGCCGCGCTGGATGACGGGGCTGTCGCCCAGCTGTTCGTCGGTGGAGCCCTGGCGCTGCACGTCCACGTCCGGCTGGAACCAGGTGTCCAGGCCTTCGTCGGCCAGGCGCTGGCGCATCCACCACTCCACGTCCTGGGTGGTGGTGGTGCCGGGGGTGATGACGGCGTTGGAGAAGGCGGTCTGGATGAGGTTCCAGGCGTACTTCTGGAGGTCGGCGTAGAAGCGGACCTCGTCAGCGCCGCGCCAGCCGAGCACGTCCAGGGGCAGGCCGCCGGCGGGCTTGAGGCGCTTCGTCCAGGTGGGGCCCAGGGCCTGGGCCATGCCTTCGTATTCGCCGTGGGTGAGGCCGTCCGCGAAGGCGATGGCGGGGGACACGTCGATGGCGATGGAGTCCGGCTTGCGCTCCTCCACGACCTGCTTGAGGAGCAGCCACTGTTCGGGGCCCAGGAGCTCCGCGGCGCGCTGCGAGCCGCCGCGGTCGACCATCATGGGAGCGCGGCGGGCTTCATAGAGGCCGCCCTGGGTGCTGCCGCCGAGCGCCAGCCGCTCCACGCCCTTGGCCGCGCCGCGGTCGAAGAAGACGTAGATGGTGCGGCGGCGGGCGGCGAAGGTGGTGGGGGAGACGAGCGCCTTGAAGACGGGGTCCTCGTTGTACTCGCGCATGGGGACGACCCACATGCGCACGCCGTACTTGCGCATGAGCTGGGGCACGCCGGTCTCCAGCCGTTCCTTGAGCCACGCCTGCTGACGCACGGACTGTTCGCGCAGCGTGCCGAAGGGGCGCACCGGGGCGGCGGGAGCAGCCGGAGCGGCCGGAGCGGCCGCAACCGGGACCTCGGGCTTCGAGGGGGCGGCGGGCGCGGTGGCGCAGGCGGAGGAACAGACGAGCGGGACGACGAGCAAGTGTTTCCAGGAGCGCATGGGCGCGCAGTCTGTCACGCGCCCTGTCGCGCCGCGCGGCGCAAAAAGGCCGTCAGGAACCGCCGTTGTCAGTCATTCGCGGAAAAGCCAGACACACTGTCCTGGCTTCACTTCGAATCCGTGGAGCCTGGGGGCGTGGCGCGGGGGCTGACCTTGCGCAGCTCGTGGAAGTGCTCGCGGACGAACCGCGCGGCGTTGAGCAGGGCATCCACGGGACCGACGCCCACCATGCTGACGGTGATGGGCACCGCGTGGCCGATGATCAGCGGGCAGTACCAATCTCCGTTGGCATCCTGGGGGATGGGCGCGGGCCGGCCCAGGGTGACGCGGGAGACGTGCTGGTGTCCGTGGTCATCCTCGAAGGACCAGTAGTCGTCGGCCACGGGGTCGCTGATGGACGCGTGGTGCGGAGGGCCAGAGGTCATGCGCGGAAGCTCAGCAGAACTACAGCTGCCACGCTTCTCGAATCGGCCTCGCCCTCCAGTCCCGGACATCCCCCGTTCATGAACGAAGCCGGGCCTACTCTCCCGGAGTGACCTGGGCCACGGCGGGGGCGGGGACGTATTCCTCGCTCGTGGCCAGGGTGCCCAGTTCGTTCACTCCGCCCACCACCAGCACCGTGCCCCGGCGCAGCCACAGAGCTCCGGCTTCCCCTCGCGGCTCATGCAGCGTGGGCGCCTGCGTCCAGAGGCCCTTCGCCGGATCGAAGCGCTCCGCGGAGTCCAGTGTGCCTCGTGAGGAGTGCTCGCCGCCCACCACCAGCACCGCGCCCTCCGCGGTCAGCAGCGCCGCGTGGTGCTCGCGCGGCACCGCCGGCGCCTCCACCAACTCCCAGGCGTTGCGCTCCGGCACGTACACCTCCGCCGTCCTCGCCGCCTGCGTCGTGGTGCCGCCCACCACCAGCACGCGCCCGTCCGGCAACACCACCACCGCGGGGTCGTTGCGCGCCTCGCTCATGGGCGACGCCTGCGTCCACACGCCCGTGTCCGGCGCGTACAGCTCCGCGCTCGCCAGCGCGCCCACCGTCACGCCGTTGGAGCCGCCCACCGCCAGCACGCGCCCATCCAGCAGCCGCACCGCCGCGTGGTTGCGCCGCGCCGTGCGCAGCGCTCCCGTGGACCTCCAGTGCCCTGTTTCCGGGTCGAAGACCTCGCAACTGCCCAGCGTGCGGTTGCCGTCATGCCCTCCCGCCGCCAGCACCCTCCCGTCGTCCAACGCGAGGTAGGGCAACAGCCGCCTCGGCGTGGACAACACGCCCGGCACCGGCGCCTCCACGCCGCCCGCATCGGCGCGCGGCGCGGGCCCGCACGCGAACACCACTCCCAACCACAGCATCGTGACGCAAGAAGTCGAAAACCGTCGCATGGCCCCACCGGGACGTCTGGTCGAGGGGTCCGTTTAACCCGCCGGTCTGACACCCAGGCTCCTGCAAGACCCTGTGATTCCAGGGTCTTGCCCTGCCCTCCGGGTTGGAAATCCCGAAGTCCCGGAGGCGCGCCGGGCCCTTCCGCATCAGTGCCTCATGGGACCCACGGGGTCGTTCGCGGGCTCCGCTTCCAGGCCCTCGCTGTGGCGCGGCGGCAGGGCTCCGCCGTCGTCGTCCTCCTCCAGCGTGAGCTGCGAGTGGTCCGCCGGCTTGAGCAGGACTTCATCCCCGCTCACGGCCTCCACGTCGCTGTACTCGACCAGGTAGTCGCGCCGGGGAATGGGCACCACCCCCTGCTCCAGTTCGAAGTGCGTGTCGCCCACGCCCGCCACCCGGCCCAGCCGCTGTCCGTCGGCGGTGCGCACCGACATGCCTTCGCGAACCTCTCCTGCGTGAATCATCGCGTCGCTCCTCGCGCTCATGGGGTCCTCACCAAGAGTGGGGTCGCTCCCGCCGCCGTGCGCGATGTGACAGGCAGCCCGGTGGGCCCTCGGGCCGCCTTCTTCCACGCCTGTGTGCCTGCCCTGCGCGCGGCCCCGTCGCGCGGTGCCTAACGTTGCCTCAAGGAGGCCCCCATGCTGCTGGAACTGTCGAACGACGAATCGCGCGTGTTGAAGGACGCAGTGGATTCCGCACTGAACACGCTGCTGGATGAAATCGCCCACGCGGAACAACGCGAGCTCAAGGAAGCGCTGCACCAGCGCTACGACCGGCTCGCCGCCCTCCAGCGCCGGCTGGAACCGGTCGTGGAGAGCGAACAGGTCTACGCCTGACAACCTCCCCGCCCAATTCCTCACACCCACCCCAAGGCGGGTTGCGATGCGCGACCCGCCTGTGTATGGTTTTGATGCAGCCCGCAGAACCCCAACTGGCCAGGAATTTCCACGTGGGTCCGTGGCCGTCCGTCTGGACGGAGGCTTGGTTGGCCGTTGAATCCGGCATGACCACGAGCACCGCCGGCAAATCCGACACTGGAGATGCCCATGAGCAGGTCTTCGAAGCAGTACCAACCCTCGCAGGCAGATATCGATAACCGTTCGCGTCAGCTCAATTCCGAGCATGACGCGTACTGGCAGTCTCGTGGCGAAGAAGGTCGTCCCTCCGAAGAGGAAGTGGATACCCAGAAGCCTCAGGCTCCCGCGCCCGCCACGCCCGCGTTGAAGTAGAGATCCAGCCACCCACATGGAGACACGGCTTCGCGCATGTGGGCGGAGCCGTGTCGCGGCGTTCCACACCCTCTCATTTCAACCAGTGTCGTGGCCAGGAGCCATGACGCCCGGGCCCTCTCATGCGAGTCCTTCAGGTCATCCATGGCTATCCCATGCGCTTCAACGCAGGCTCGGAGGTGTATACCCAGGCACTTTCACAAGGCCTGTCGAGCCGGCACGAGGTCCAGGTCTTCACCCGCCGCGAGGACCCGTTCCTCCCAGACTACGCGCTGACGCAGGAGCGCGATCCGGACGACCCACGTGTCCTGCTGCACCTGGTCAACCTCCCCAACAGTCGTGACCGCTACCGGCATGAAGGGGTGGATCAACGCTTCGAGGAGGTGCTGGACGGCTTCCGTCCCCACGTCATCCACGTGGGCCATCTGAACCACCTGTCCACGTCCCTGCTGGAGGTAGGCGCGGCCCGTGGAATCCCCATCGTCTTCACCCTGCACGACTACTGGCTCATGTGTCCCCGGGGGCAGTTCATGCAGATGCATTCCGTACCTGGGAGCGAGCCCTGGTCCGCATGTTCAGGCCAGGAGGACCGGAAGTGCGCGGAGCGCTGCTACGCGCGCTACTTCTCTGGAGGCCCCGAAACGCGGGAGCAGGACGTCGCGCACTGGAGTCAGTGGGTGCGCGACCGGATGGAGCATGTGCGCCGGATGATGGAGCACGTGGACCTCTTCATCGCTCCCTCGCGCTACCTGCTGGAGCGTTTCCAGCGGGACTTCGGGCTGCCCGCCAACAAGGCGGTGTATCTGGATTACGGCTTCGACCTGGAGCGACTGCGCCACCGGCAGCGAACGCCCGAACCCGACGTCGTCTTCGGCTACATCGGCACCCACATCCCGGCCAAGGGCATCCACCATCTCATCCAGGCCTTCGGGCAGGTGCGCGGCAAGGCCCGGCTGAAAATCTGGGGCCGGCCTCGCGGCGAACACACGGAGACGCTCAAGGCCATGGCCCGCGCCCTCCCGGGAGATGCCAGCACGCGCGTGGAGTGGCTTCCCGAGTACCGCAACGCGGACATCGTTCCGGATGTCTTCAACCACGTGGATGCCATCGTCGTGCCCTCCATCTGGGTGGAGAACTCTCCGCTGGTCATCCACGAGGCGCTCCAGGCGCGGGTGCCTGTCATCACCGCGGATGCAGGAGGGATGCGCGAGTACGTCCGGGATGGAGAAAATGGCGTGCTCTTCACCCACCGCGACCCCGGGTCGCTTGCCCAGGCCATGCAGCAGCTCGTGGATGCCCCGGACCTGGCGGTGCGCCTGGGCAGCCGTGGGCACCTCTGGGGCGAAAGCGGCGACGTGCAGGGGATGCAAGCCCATGTGGAGGCCGTGGAGGCGCTCTACGCACGCGCCATCCGGGAACACCGTGCCCGCCGTCCTGCCACCCGGCCCGGCCCCTGGCGAATCACCTTCGACACCAACCCCGACGACTGCAACCTGCACTGCATCATGTGCGAGGACCACTCGCACCACAGCGACACCCAGCGGCTGCGCAGGGAAGCAGGCCAGCCGAAGCGCCGCATGCCCCTCGAGCTCCTGCGAAGGGTCATGGAGGACAGTGATGGCACGCCCCTCCGGGAGGTGATTCCGTCCACCATGGGGGAGCCGCTGCTCTATCCCCACTTCGACGACATCATCGACCTGTGCATGGCGCACGGGGTGTGGCTGAACCTCACCACCAACGGGACGTTTCCCAGGCGCGGAGCACGCGCGTGGGCACGCAGACTGGTCCCCATCACCTCCGACGTGAAGGTGTCCTGGAATGGGGCCACGAAGCAGACCCACGAAACGGTGATGCCAGGGACGCGCTGGGAGCAGGTCCTGGAGAACCTCCGCCAGTTCCTGGCCGAGCGTGATGCGCATGCCCACCAGGGAGGCCACCGCTGCCGGGTCACGCTCCAGCTCACCTTCCTGGAGTCGAACGTGGGCGAGCTGGCGGACATCGTGCGGCTCGCGGCGGGACTGGGCGTCGACCGGGTGAAGGGGCATCACCTCTGGGCCCATTTCGCCGCCATCCAGCCCCTGTCCATGAGGCGCGACGCATCCGCGATCCACCGTTGGAACGAGGCCGTCCGGCAGGCCCATGCCGTCGCGGAGGAGTGCCGTCGGCCAGATGGGAGCAAGGTGCTCCTGGAGAACATCCTCCCCCTGGGCGCGGAGGCCGTCACGGACCTCGCGCCAGGCGCGCACTGCCCCTTCCTGGGGAAGGAGGCATGGGTGAGCGCCGTGGGCCGCTTCGACCCCTGCTGCGCTCCCGACAAGGAACGACGAACGCTCGGGAATCTGGGCAACCTGAACGCGGTGGGCATCCAGGAGGTGTGGACGGGCCCGGCCTATCAACGGCTGCTGAACGGCTATCAGGACCATCCCCTGTGCCGTGGATGCAACATGCGTCAGCCGGTGAAGGAGGCCCCTTGAACCCCAGCTCCCATCCGCGGGTCTCGCCTGACAGGACCCATCATCTCGTGGACGGCAAGCCGCTCTATGCCGCGCGCTTCACCGAGGTCCTTTCCTTTCACGAGCCAGGGCTCGCGGCCGTCAGGGACGCCTCGGGAGCATTCCACATCGACTTGAGGGGGAACGCTCTCTCTTCCCGCCGCTTCATCCGGACGTTTGGATTCTATGAAGGGCTCGCGGCGGTCGTGGATGCAGCGGGTGCGTTCCACTTGCGAGTGGATGGGCAGGAGCTCACCCCAGGGCGCCACGCGTGGTGCGGCAACTTCCAGGACGGACGCTGTCCGGTCCGGGCGAAGGACGGCCGCTACTTCCACATCGACGGCCGGGGAGATGCGGCCTACCTGGAACGGTATGCCTACGCGGGAGACTTCCGGGACGGCTGCGCGGTGGTGCAGGAGTCCTCGGGTCTCCACCTGCACATCGACAAGCAGGGGCACCCCCTGAACGCGCGCCGGTTCCTGGACCTGGATGTCTTCCACAAGGGCTTCGCGCGTGCCCGGGACGCAGGCGGCTGGCATCACGTCGACGCCGCGGGAGACGCGCTCTACACCCGGCGTTTCGCCATCGTGGAGCCCTTCTACAACGGACAGTCCCGCGTGGAGACGTTGGACGGCGCGCTCCAGGTCATCGACGAGCAGGGCGTCACCGTACGCGAGTTGCGTGCACGCCTTCTGGATCCGGCATGAGGTGCTCGCCTCTCGCGCCGGACTCGGTCATCGCCTTTGCTCGGGACCAGCTCGCTCCGATTGTCTCCCGCGCGTTTCCAGGTCGATTCTTCCTGGCCGGGGGTGCGTTCAAGACACTGCTCCATGGTCGTTCCCCTCATGACCTGGACCTCTGGCCAGCGACCCTCCAGGACCGGCAGGCGCTCCTGCTGCACCTGGAAGCACTCGGAGCCGTGCTGCTGGACGACAACCCTCCATTCCAGACGACCTTCCAGTTTTCGGGGCAGCGACTCGAAGTGGCCCATGACTGCACGCCAGCGAGCCTGGAGGAGCGCCTTTCCAGGTTCGACCTGGGCCTCTCGGCCATCGGAGTGGAGTACGAGGAAGGCCGGTGGCGGGGGCACGTGCATTCCCTCGCATCCGAGTCCCACCAGCGACGGGAGGTGCTGTTGCTGCGCCCGCTGACCAACTGGAAGTACCTGCTCGCCACCCTGGAGCGGTTGCGTCGCTATGGCGAGGAGCTGGGGTATCGCGTCCCTGTCCTGGAGGAGCAGTACCTCTGGGACCTGTTCGAGGCACAGCCTCGTGCATCCCAGGAAGCCCTGATGACGCGCCATGCGCGTGTCGCGCGTGAGGCCAGCTGCGTCCTGGCGGAAGCCCGGCTGCGGCTCCGCCCGTGACTCACACCGCGCGCCCCGTCTTCGCGTCGAACCGGCGCAGGTAGCGCGCGTCGTGGCGCAGCCACACCGTGTCTCCGCTCGCGGCGCGGAAGTCCCCGGGCGCCCGCGCCACCAGGCGCTCGCCGCCTGTCTCCACCGTCACCCAGACCTCCGCGCCCATGGGCTCCACCAGGTACACGCGACCCTCGCGCGCGTCCTCCGGCATGGCGCCCTGCCCCACCTGGAGGTGCTCAGGCCTCAGGCCCAGCACCGCGTCACCTTCGGACAGACCCAGCGTCTGGGGCTTCACCAGGTTGATTCGCGGCGAGCCGAAGAAGCCCGCCACGAAGAGGTTCGCCGGTGCGTCATACAGCTCGCGCGGTGGGGCCACCTGCTGCACCTCGCCCTGGCTCATCACCACCACGCGGTCCGACAGCGTCATCGCCTCCGACTGGTCGTGCGTGACGTAGATGAACGTGGCCTTCAGCTGTTCGTGCAGCTTCTTGATTTCGCCGCGCATCTGCGTGCGCAGCGCCGCGTCCAGGTTGGACAGGGGCTCGTCGAAGAGGAACACCTTGGGCCTGCGCACCAACGCGCGCCCCAGCGCCACCCGCTGCCGCTGCCCGCCCGACAGCTCCTTCGGCCGGCGCGCCAGCAGCGCCTCCAGCCCCAGCACGCCGGACACCTCGCGCACGCGCGCGTCCACGTCCTTCGCCCCCATCCCCGCCACCTTCAACGGAAACGCCAGGTTCCCCGCCACGTCCAGGTGCGGATAGAGCGCGTAGCTCTGGAACACCATCGCGATGTCCCGCTCGCGCGGCGACAGGTCGTTCACCCGCTGCCCGTCGATGCGCAGCTCGCCGCCCGACAGCTCCTCCAGCCCGGCGATGAGGTTCAACGTCGTGGACTTGCCGCACCCGGACGGGCCCACCAGCGACACGAACTCGCCGTCCGCGATGTCCAGCGTCACGCCCTTCACCGCCGCCACCCCACCCCGGTACACCTTGCGCACGTCCTGCAGGGACACCGTCGCCAAGGCTCCGCTCCTCCACTCAGGGCCACGCCCCGCGAAAGGCCCCAGCATCGCCGCTCGCGTCCGCCCGCGAAGCCCCATCCCCACGTGCCCCGTCACATCCCCTACGTGTCGGGTTTTCCATGGCGGGCGGTTTGTTACAGGTTCAACAGTTCTCTACACTGCGCCGGGAACGCCGTCCGCCGGAGCGCCCGCCCCATGCCCTTCATCTTCCGTGGTCAGAACCTGGACGCCATCCTGGGCGACCCGCTCAACGCGGCCAACAGCCTGTTCAGCATCATGAACGCGGCGGAGCCGGAGCTGCTGCAGGGGCTGCGGACACACTGGTCGAAGCATGTCAGCACCGTGACCGCCTTCCAGGGGTGGCGGCCCGCGCTGAAGGCCTTCTCCGACATCACGGGCTTCTGGGGCACCACGTACAGCGACCACCGGCTCGCGAAGGTGCTCTACGACCACGACGCCAATGCGACCGCGGCGGTGACGGGCGCGCAGTCCGCCGCGCAGTTCCTCCGCGACTTCGAGGCCGCGCGAGACGAGGCCTTCTACGTCTTCTTCCAGGCCACGTCCGTGAACCAGCTGGCGGGCGTGTCCTTCAAGGCCACGTACTACCACAAGGACGTGTCCGCGCTGTTCGAGCAGCGGCGGCACAGCAAGATCAAAGCCGTCGTGTCCCGTCGGGTCATCGAGACGGCGCAGATCATGCTGCGCATCCTCTACGGCAACATGAACATGGGCTGGGGCAGCATCTACAGCACGCGCACCCTGGCCACGACGCTGCTACTGGCGCAGATGCACAACGTCGCGCTGAGCCACTACCAGTCCCATCACACGGGGCGGGACCGTTGCTACAACCAGAGCGCGGTCGCGTTCACGCTGCTGACGTTCTCCCACGTCGTCGCGCAGGCGTGGGTGAACAAGGGCTACGAGTACAACGAGCAGCGCTGGTACTCCTTCTGGAAGCTGCTGGGCTCGCTGCTGGGCGTGGACACGCGCCTCATGGCGGACGACCACGCGGAGGCCGCCACGCTGTGGAACCTCTTCTTCGCCCGGGGCGAGTGCTTCGGAGGCACGCCCGCGCCCGCCCCCACGGTCCTGGACCCCAACCGCATCGACGATGACCTGTGGAACGGCTACGACGTGCAGCCGGAGGCGAACCTGCTCCAGTGGGTGCCCGCCTTCATCGTCACCCAGATGCGCAACAGCCTGCGCTGGGGCAAGTACCTCACCGGCCTCTGAGTCAGCGCTCCACCGTCACGCCCTTCCAGAAGGCCACATGGCCCTGGATGTTGGACGCGGCCGGCTTGGGCTCCGGGTAGTACCAGGCCGCGTCGGCGTTCGTCTTCCCGTCCACCTCCACCGAGTAGTAACTCGCCTCGCCCTTCCAGGGGCAGGTGGTGTGCGTGGCGCTGGGCTTGAAGTGCTCGCGCGCCAGGCTGTCGGGCGGGAAGTAGATGTTGCCCTCCACCGTCTCGTAGGTGTCGCTCTTCGCGAGCACGGTGCCGTTCCATTTCGCGACTGGCATGGGGAAACCCTCCTGGAGTGCTGGTTAACGGCGCGTCAGCCCGCGTGCGCGGCCTGGTTGGACGCGTGCTGCGTGAGGAAGGGGGCGAGCTCCGCGTTGACGAGCGCCGGCTCCTCCACGGAGGACGAATGGCCTCCGCGCGACAGGCGCACCAGATGGGAGCCGGGAATGAGCGAGTGGATGCGCTCCGATTTGGCGGGCACTGTCGCACGGTCCTCTTCCCCCACGATGACGAGCGTGGGCGTGCGGATGCGCGGCAGCTCCTCCGTGATGGCCTTGCGTTTGATGACGCCGTTGACGGCGCGGTAGATGTCGCGGCGGTTGCCTGTCAGGCGCGTTCGCCACAGCGCCCGCTCCTCCGCGCGGCCCGGGTCGGAGAGGAACGACGCGCCGAACATGATGCGCATCACCGCGGTCGCGACGGGGGCCAGGCCCACGTAGCGGGCGACGAGGTTGAGCGCGGTGTAGCGCGGCACGTTGGCGATGGGCTCGGGGTCCGCGGACGTCTCCAGGAGCACCAGCGAGCGCAGCAGGTCCGGCCGGCGCGCCGCGAGCCGCATGCCCACGAAGCCGCCCATGGACAGGCCCACGAAGTGGACGGGCGCCACGCCCAGGGACTCGATGAGCGCCACCGCGTCCGCGTACACCGTCTCCACGTCGATGGCGGACTCGGGCGGCACGTCGCTCTGGCCCTGCCCCCGGTGGTCGTACGCGATGCAGCGGAAGCGGCCGCGCAGGGCCTCCACCTGCGGGTCGAACAGCCGGGTGCTCCAGAGGAGCCCGTGGCTGAAGAGGACCACGTCCCCGGAACCACCAGTGTCCTCGTAGTACAGCCGGGTTCCATTCACGGATCGCATGGGCATGGGCACGGCCTCCCTTGGCTTGGAGGGAGACCCTAATCCAGGGCTCGCCAGGACCGCAGCCCTCCCTGGGAGGTCATTGTCCACTGGAGGAGAAGGGCTTGCGCGGAGCGCCGCTTGTGCGGCCCGGCGCTTGGGAGGAGCATGGGCGGCACCTTCCGGATGCGCTCCTCTCGCCCTGTCCTTGTCGCCCTCGCGGTGGTGGTCCTCGCGGCGGGCCTGTTCTTCTTCCTGCGCTCTTCGTCCGCGCCCACGCCCTCCGTGTCCCCACCGGTGACACAGGCGCCGACTCCGGCTCCGGAGACCCCGCTGGACGCGGGCAGTGTGGCCGCGCCCGTGCCGGTGAAGACGGTGGAGGCGCCGCCCGCGAAGCCGAATCACTTCGTGGGCTCGCAGGTGTGCGCGGACTGCCACGAGGAGCAGCACACGGGCTGGAAGCACGACTGGCACGCGCGGGCGCTGTCTCCGGCGACGAAGCCGTACGTGGTGGGCACATTCACGGCGAGCACGCACTTCAAGGGCGAGTCCAGCGAGGCCTGGATGCGCCGCGACGGGAGCCAGTACCTGATGCGCACCAAGGGCGCGGACGGGAACCTGGGCGAGTGGCCGGTGCAGTGGGTGGTGGGCGGCAAGCGGATGCAGGACCCCATCACGCTGTTGCCGGACGGCCGCTGGCAGGTGATGCCGGTGTACTTCCACGTCACGGGCAAGGCCGAGTGGGTGGACTACTCGGAGAAGAAGCAGGGGGCGCTGTCGCCGGACCACCCGTTCTTCTGGACGAACTTCCGCCGCAGCGCGCAGCACGCGTGCCTGGACTGCCACGTGACGGGGCTGGACGCGCACTATGACCGGGCGAGCCACCAGTGGGAGACGAAGTTCGCAGACGCGGGCGTCGCGTGCGAGTCCTGCCACGGGCCCGGCGGGCAGCACGCGGAGTCGCAGGCGCCGGAGGACATCATCCAGCCGGCGAAGCTGTCGAAGGAGGAGGGCTTCGCGGTGTGCGCGCAGTGCCACGGGCCGCGCCGCACGTTGTTCCCCATGCTGGACGCGAAGCACCACTTCCTGCCCGGCCAGCGCTACGACGCGAGCTATCAGCCCATGGTGCTGCTGGTGGGCAACGACCGCTCCGGGGACTTCTTCGCGGACGGGCGGCCCAGCACCTCCAGCTTCGAGTACCAGGCGCTCATCCAGTCCCAGTGCCACCTGAAGGGCGGGGCCACCTGCCTGACGTGCCACACGGCGCCGCACGACGCGAACGCGCCCAACGAGGTGCGCAAGCAGAAGCCGGTGGCGGCGCGCACGTCGGTGAACGCGTCCACGTGCCAGGGCTGTCATCAGGAGGTGGTGGCGCAGGGAGAGCAGCACACGCACCACAAGGCAGCGGCGGCGCAGGACTGCCTGGCGTGTCACATGCCGCCGGTGGTGTCGGGCGTGTTGGACCACTTCGCGGACCACGCGCTGGACGTGCCGGCGCCCCAGAACACGGCGCGCCATGACATCCCCAACGCGTGCAACACCTGTCATGAGAAGAAGACGCCGGACGCGATGCAGGACGCGCTGGTGAAGTGGTGGCCGAAGGCGGAGGCGCGGCAGGCGCGGCGGCTGCGGCTGGCGGACGCGTTCGACGAGAAGACGGCGGCGCAGAGCCGTGGGGCGCTGGAGGCGGTGCTGGCGGACACGGCGGAGGCGGGCACGCTGAGGGGCGCGGCGGCGAAGTTCCTGGCGCGCCGGTTCAAGCACGACGCGGTGCCGGCGCTGCGGGCGGCGTTGAAGGGGACGACGGACAGCACGTTGCGCTCGGACATCATCGACGGGCTGGGCGCGGCGAACGCGCGCGAGGCGACGGACGACCTGGCGTCGCTGCTCAAGGACGGCTCGCTGTGGGTGCGGCAGGGCGCGGCGTTGACGCTGGCGGCGTTCGGAGACGCGAGGGGAATGCCGGCGTTGCAGGCGCTGGCGACGGAGCCGGAGACGCGCGGCCTGGTGCAGCCGCACGTGATGCTGGGGCAGCTGGCCATGCGCCGCAGGGACGTGACCACGGCGACGCGTGAGTTCGAACAGGCGCTGGACCTGCAGCCCTACAACGCGGACGTGCTGGTGCGGCTGGCGGACCTCTACGTGGTGCAGGGCAACCCGGCGAAGGGCCGCGAGCGGCTGGAGGAAGCGCTCCGGTTCGATCCGCAGAACAAGTCCGCGAAGCAGCGGCTGGGCATGTTGCCGCAATGAGGATGCGCGGCGTGAGCGTGGCGTGGCGCGTGTTTCCGGCAGCGTTGCTCCTGGCGGGCTGCCTGCGGCCCACGCCCACGCGTGATGCGTGGACGAATGACGCGTCCATCGAGTTCCCCCGGTTCTTCGAGCAGCCTGCCGTGGAAGCGAGCGCGGAGAGAGGCGCGGTCGAACTGAGCGGCACCGTCCTGCATGCGCTCGACGTCGCCGCCGCCGATTTCCTGGGCCCACAAGATGCCAACACACCCTGCGTCGACCGGCGCGAGTCACACCGGTACAGGGTCATGCAGCGGCAAGGCATCCTCTTCGTCCGGATCGATGAGGATCCCCGGGCCTGTGGACTGACTGTTCCCGCGCTGCACTCGGGCGCGCAGTACGCGGTCGGGAGCGATGGCCGGATCCTCCGCCGCCTTCGGGATGGAGAGCCGGATGAATCGATGGCGCCCACGGATGCTGGGCCCGGCATCCTGGTTCCCACTTCGGAGGTCGGTCGGTCCTTCGATCCACCGGATGGCTCCGTGCCCTTGCCGTTCATCCAGGCGCCTGCCCCGGATGCTGGAACCGGAGTGCGCCATGGCCCATGACCTGCACCAACTCCTGGAAGAGGTCACGGACGAGGCGTCCTTCCTGCGCTTCGTCCAGGCGTTGAGCGAGGACTTCGAGGAGGACCGCGCGGAGGCTGCCCGTCGGCCTCCTGCTCCGCACGCACCGAGCCCCCTCGGATGGGAGAACGGCACCATCGGGGCGTTCCTCGAACGAGGCGCCTCCTGGGGCGAGGACTCCCAGGACCAGGACCGCTCCGCCAATCCCTGGCACCGGTGCGCGAGCATCCTGTTCGCGGGCAAGTTCTACGAGTAGCGGGGCTCCACCCGTGGCGTGTTGAACGCCCGCCCTCCCTTGAAGACAGACGCCCGCTCGGCGATCGCGACGCACGTTGGCTCTTCCCTTGCCCCAGCCACCGTCAGGACGCGCCATGTCTCCACGAGCCCCTCCACCTTCTCCGCCCTTGCGTCCGTAAGGGCAACCCCGGACCTCCCGCTCCTGGCCCGAGGTCCGTTCATCGACTGCTGAGCACAACCTCGCCCTGCTGTGTTGTCCACTGGAGCGCCGGGGGGCGCGAACCGTGGCCGGGGGCTGGCTTCGCCCCTACCTGGGGAGCATCCCTTTATGAACGCGCTCGTGTTCGCAGCCCTGCTGGTTCCCACCGGAATCCCCGGTGAGGCGCCAGCACAGCACGGCTCCGGACCCCTCCGTCCCGTCCTCGCGCAATACACCGCGCCACCGCAGCGCGCTCCACCCGCGCCTCCGCCGCCCACGCCTTCCGTCGCGACACCGAACACCCAGGCTCCGAACGCGCCCGCGCCGAACGCCCCGGTCCTGAACCTACCCGAGCAGCCTCCGGCCGCGCCGAGTGCCCCGGCTCCGAACGCACCCGCGCGGACACCGGCCGCGCCAAACGCACGGACTCCCGCGCGGCAGCCCGACCGGACCCGCACGCCGTCGGCCCAGGACCCGGACGACGTCCCCGAGGTGCCACCGCCGTTCCAGGCGAACGTGTCGGATCCGTTGCTCACGCCCGCACCCGCCGCGCCCCTACAACTCCAGTCCTGGAACGAAGCGCTCACGCTCCTGCGCCAGCGCTCCCCCGACCTCCAGGCAGCGCTGGGCCAGATTGAAGTCGCCGCGGGCACATGGCGCATCGCGCTCGCCAACCTGCTGCCCTCCGTCTCCGGCAACCTGACCGCGCAGTACAACGTCCTCAACCCGGGCATCGTCGCCTTCGGCGGCGGCACGGGCGGCGCGGTGACGGGCGGCGGGAGCTTCACACCCACGGAGCTGCTGGGCGTGGGCATCCTCACCGCCAACGTGCCCGTGGTGGACCTGGCCAGCCTCTATGCCCTGGGCAGCGCCAAGGAGTCGCGGCGCACCGCCGGCCTGTCGCTCGCGGAGACGCGCCGGCAGCTCACCCGCGGCCTCGCACAGGCGCTCGTCTCCGTGTCCTCCACGGAGCGCCTGGCGGAGGTCAACCGCGTCAACCTGCGCACCTCGCTGGAGCGGCTGGCCCTGGCGCAGCGCCGCTTCGAGCTGGGCGCGGGCACCCGACTGGACGTCGTCCGCGTGGAGCAGGACGCACAGATCGCCCGCCGCAACGTCGTCACCGGCGACGAGGACCTGCGCAAGGCGCGCGAGTCCCTGGGCCTGGCCCTGGGCACCCCGTCCGCCGTGGGCCTCAAGCCGGGCCTGGAGCTGACCACGCTGCTCCAGGGCGCGAAGGCCACCTGCCGCACGCTGGAGGAGCTGGAGAACCGCCCGGACATCGCCGCCGCCCGCTCGCGCCAGGTGGTGGCCGAGCGCGCCATCGGCGAGGTGTATCGCCTGTACGCGCCCACCCTGGACCTCACCAGCAGCACCACCGCGCTCACCGTCAACCCGGGCTTCGCGGAGGTGCCCATCTGGAACGTCGGCGCCAGCCTGGTGCTGCCCTTCTGGGATGGCGGCGCGCGCGAGGGCCGCCTGCGCCAGGCCCGCGGCCAGCTGGAGCAGGCCCGCGCGGAGGTCACCGGCCGCGAGCGCAACATCGTCATCGAAGTGACCCAGGCGAAGCGCGCCGTGCAGGTGACCCAGGAGACGCGCGACCTGGCGGACCGCCAGCGGAAACTCGCGGAAGAGAATGACCGGCTCACCCGCCGCAGCTTCGAGGTGGGCACCGGAACGAGCCTCGAGCTGGTGGACGCGGCCGGGGCCCTGCGGCAGGCCGAACTGGAGCTCGTCATCCGCGACTTCCAGTACCGCCAGGCCGTGGTGGATGCATTCCTGTCGGAGGCGGCATGCGATTGGTGAGGGGCGGTTGGGGCGCGTGGGGACTCGTGCTCGCGCTGTCGGCGGGCGGGTGCAGCGGCGGCAAGGACCCCGGCCAGGCCGCGCCCGGAGGCGGCCCCCAGGCGGGCAGCCAGACCCAGGGCGGAGGCAAGCCCACGCCTGTGCAGGTGATGGCGGTGAAGCCCGGCCCGGTGCGCGACACCCGCGAATACGTGGGCACCCTCATCTCGCGCAGCAGCATCACCGTCGTCCCGCAGGTCGCCGGCTACATCCAGAAGATTCCCGTTCGCCAGGGCCAGAAGGTGAAGGCGGGCCAGGTGCTGCTCGTGGTGGATCCGCGCCAGGAGCAAGCCTCCCTGCGCGCCACCCAGGCCCAGAAGGCCTCCGCCGTCGCCAACCGCGAGTTCGCGCGCAGGACGCGCGAGCGCAGCGCGCAGCTCCTCAGGGAAGGACTCGTCAGCCGCCAGGACTACGACCAGGCCGTGGCCCAGGCGGCGCAATCCGAGGCCCAGGCCCAGGCGGCGGAAGCGCAAATCCAGAACCAGCAGGTGCAACTGGGCTTCTTCAACGTGAGCGCCCCCTTCGACGGCGTCGTGGGCGACATCCCGGTGAAGCTGGGCGACTACGTGACGCCGCAAACGGCGCTCACCATCCTGGACCAGAGCCGCGCGCTGGAGCTGTCCGTGCAGGTGCCCGTGGACCAGGCCGCGCGCGTGAAGATTGGCGAGACGCCACTGGAGGTGCTCAACGAGGATGGCGAGCCCATCGTCCGCGCCCCCGCCTTCTTCGTCGCCACCACACCCAATCCCAACACGCAGCTGGTGGAGGTGCAGGCCGCCTTCGAGAACACCGTGGGCCTCAGGGCCGGACAGCTGGTGCGCGCGCAGCTCGTCTACGACGTGCGCGACGCCTTGAAGATGCCCACCACCGCGGTGACACGGCAGGGCAGCCAGTCCTTCGCCATGGTGGTGGGGGAAGGCGACGCCGGCACCGTGGTGAAGCGCCAGCCCGTGACGCTGGGGCTGGTGGAGGGCAACGACTACGAGGTGCTCAAGGGCCTGGACGCGGGCACCCAGGTCATCATCAGCGGAGTGCAGCAGCTGCGGGACGGCATGCCCATCCAGCCGAAGCCCGCGCGGCAGTCGCAGGGCCAGACAGCAGGCATGCCCCTGCCCCCTGCCCAGGGCATGGGCGGTGGCTCGGACGCGGGTCAGTAGGGGGCTGCCATGTTCACCGACTTCTTCATCAAGCGCCCCGTCTTCTCCAGCGTGCTGTCCATCCTCATCACGCTGGTGGGCGCCATCTCCATTCCCAGCCTCCCCATCGAGCAGTACCCGGAGCTGGCGCTGCCGCAGGTCCAGATCACCGCCACGTACACCGGCGCGTCCGCGGAGACGGTGGAGAGCGCCGTCACCACCGTGCTGGAGCGCCAGCTCAACGGCATGGAGGGCATGCGTTACATGTCCTCCACCAGCACCAACGACGGCCAGTCCACCATCACCGCCACGTTCGACCCGTCGCGCGACGTGGACCTGGCCGCGGTGGACGTGCAGAACCGCGTGGCCACCGCCACGCCCCAGCTGCCCGCGCAGGTGAACGCGCTGGGCGTCACCGTGCGCAAGGCGCAGACGCAGCTGCTGGTCTCCTTCGGCGTCTATGACAAGGAGAAGCGCTACGACACGGAGTTCATCAGCAACTACGCGGACGTCTTCATCCGCGACGCGCTGTTGCGTGTGAAGGGCGTGGGCGACGTGCGCATCTTCGGCGAGCGCCGCTTCGCCATGCGCCTGTGGCTGGACCCCACGGAGCTGGCCCGCCGCGGCCTCACCGCGCAGGACGTGGTCAACGCGCTTCAAGAACAGAACGTCCAGGTAGGCGCGGGCAAGGTGGGCCAGGCCCCGTCCTCCAAGGAGCAGGCGTATCAGCTGTCCCTCCAGGTGAAGGGCCAGCTCACGTCCGCGGACGAGTTCGGCGCCATCGTCATCCAGCGCGGCGCTGACGGCGCCCTGGTGCGCATCCGCGACGTGGGCAACGCGCAGCTGGGCGCGGAGAGTTATCAGCAGCTGTTGCGCTTCAACGGCCAGGACGCGGTGGGCCTGGGCATCACGCAGTTGCCCGGCTCCAACGCGCTGGAGGTGCGCGAGGGCGTGGAGGCGGAGCTCAAGCGGCTGTCCGCCAACTTCCCGCCGGGCCTCACCTATCAGGTGGCGTTCGACACCACGGCCGCGGTGAGCGCCTCCATCGAGGAGGTGCTCCAGGCGCTGGGTGAAGCCATCCTCCTGGTCATCCTGGTCATCTTCATCTTCCTGCACGGCTGGCGCAGCGTGCTGGTGGCGGTGACGACGCTGCCGGTGTCACTGGTCGGCACGTTCATGTTCGTCAACGCGTTCGGCTTCTCGCTCAACACGCTGACCCTCTTCGGCCTCACGCTGGCCACGGGCCTGGTGGTGGATGACGCCATCGTGGTCATCGAGAACGTGGAGCGCGTCATCGAGCACGAGAAGGTGGACGCGAAGGAGGCCACCCACCGGGGCATGCAGCAGGTGTCCGGCGTGGTGGTGGCCACGGCGCTGGTGCTGTCCGCGGTGTTCATCCCGGTGTCCTTCTTCCCCGGCACCACCGGCGCCATCTACCGCCAGTTCGCGCTCACCATCGCGTTCTCCATCAGCCTCTCCGCGCTCGTGGCGCTCACCCTGTCCCCCGCGCTGTGCGCGCGCCTCCTGCGCCCGAACGAGGGCCAGAAGTTCGTCCTCGCACGCAAGTTCGACGAGGGCCTGGACGCGCTCCGGCGCGGCTACGGGAAGCTCTTGGGCGTGATGCTGGGCAAGGCACGGTGGGTCGTCGTGGGCATCTTCGCGGTGTTCCTCGTCGCCACGGGCCTGCTCTACCGGGCCACGCCCACGGGCTTCATCCCGGACGAGGACCAGGGCTACGTCATCATCGCGGTGCAGGGCCCGGAGGGCACGTCGCTGGAGTACACGCGCAACGTGCTCATCCAGGTGGAGGGCATCATCAAGCAGCAGGAGGAGGTGACGCAGATCTTCACCGTGGGCGGCTTCTCGCTGCTGGGCACGGGCGCCAACTACGGCTCGCTCTTCATCAACCTGAAGCCCTGGGACGAGCGCAAGACGAAGGAGTCCAGCGTCGCGGGCCTGATTGAGCGCCTGCGCGGTCCGCTGAGCCAGGTGGGCGGCGCGCGCGTGCTGCCCCTGCAACCGCCCGCCATCCGTGGCGTGGGCAGCGTGGGCGGCTTCGAGTTCGTGCTGGAGGACCAGCAGGGCGGCCGCACATTGGAGGAACTGGCGCAGGCCACGCAGGCACTGGTGGGCAAGGCGGGCCAGGACCCGCGGCTGCGCGGCGTGTTCTCCGCGTTCACCGCGGGCTCGCCGCAGCTCAACATCGACGTGGACCGGGAGAAGGCCAAGGCCATGGGCGTGCCCCTGTCCTCGCTGTTCTCCACGCTCCAGGTGTACCTGGGCAGCCAGTACGTGAACGACTTCACCTTCGCCAACCGCGTCTACCGCGTGTTCGTGCAGGCCGCGACGCCCTTCCGCGACAACCCGAAGGACATCGGCAGCTTCTACGTGCGCTCGGACACCGGGGCCATGGTGCCGCTGGAGGCGCTGGTGAGGGTGACGCCCATCACCAGCGCGCAGAACATCACCCACTACAACCTCTTCCGCTCCGCCAACATCAACGGCCAGGGCAGCCCCGGCACCTCCACCGGCACGGCCTTGAACGCCATGGAGGAGGTGGCGAAGCAGGCCCTGCCGCCGGGCTTCACCTTCGAGTGGACGGGCCTGTCCCAGGAGCAGAAGAGCGCGGGCAACACCGTGCTCGTCATCTTCGCGCTCGGCATCGTGTTCGTGTTCCTGGTGCTGGCCGCGCAGTATGAAAGCTTCGCCCTGCCCTTCGTCGTCATGCTCGCGGTGCCCGTCGCGATGATGGGCGCGCTGCTCTTGCAGAACCTGCGCGGGCTGGTGAACGACGTGTTCTGTCAGGTGGGCCTGGTGATGCTGGTGGGCCTCGCGTCGAAGAACGCCATCCTCATCGTGGAGTTCGGCGAGCAACTGCGCGCGCAGGGTCAGGGCGTGGTGGAGTCCGCCATCAACGCGGCGGAGACGCGCCTGCGGCCCATCCTGATGACGTCCTTCGCGTTCCTCTTCGGCGTGGTGCCGCTGATGCTGGCCAGCGGCGCGGGCGCCTCCGCGCGCAAGTCGCTGGGCACGGCCGTCTTCGGCGGAATGCTCTTCTCCACCTTCGTGAACCTCATCTTCATCCCGGTGCTCTACGCGCTGGTGGAAGGCGCGCGCACGAAGGTCCTGAAACACCGCAAGCACGGCAATTCACCTCGCGGTCCGAGCAACCCGCCGCCGCCGGCCATCCCTCCCGAGGGGGAGCCACCGCGACCCCAGCCGGCGTAACGACGACCCGCACGGAGCGGGCAGGCACTCCGGCGCGCTACCCCGCGCCGGAGCGTCCTGGTTATCCTTGGGCGACGCATGCCTTCTCCTCTGACTGTCGATGAGCGGCGTCGCTGGCTGTACACGTTGAAGCAAGCCCCCGTGCTGCGCCACGCGCGTGCGTCCGCCCTGCTCCGCTTGCTGGAGCGGGCCCGGCCGGTGGAGCCCCAGCCAAGCGAGGGCATCTGCCGCGAGGGCGAGCCGGTGGACGGCATCTACCTCCTGCGCTCGGGCGAGTGGCGGATGACGACAGGAGGGACGGTGCTGCTGCACCTGCGCTCGGGGATGTCGCTGGGCGTGGAGGCGCTCGCGCGCGGCACCTGGCCCGTCACGGTGACGGCGGTGTCCGCGTCGCATGCCCTCTTCCTTCCTCGAGTGGAGCTGGAGGCGGTGGCGGCGGTGCTTCGGCCTGGAAGCCCTGGAGGAAGCGCGGCGGCGCGGCCGGACGTGGTGACGTTCCACGCGCAGCAGGGGCTGGACCTGCCGCCCGCGACGCGGTCCGTGTTGGTGGAGCTGGTGGCGAAGGTGATGGTCCACGACTTCGGGGACCGGGTGCTGCTCGTGCGCGCGGGGGCGAAGCGCACGAAAGGCGCGGTGCGCGGAGCCGACGGCGTGTTCCGCCGCACGGTGACTCCGGGCGCGCCGCTCCTCGCCGAAGGTGAGGACTTCGACTGCGTGCTGGTGGATGGAGTGCCGGTGCCGGAGGTGCTGACACCGCGCGAGGTGCGGCTGGTGCCGCCGGGTGGAGGAGAGACGAACAGAGTGGGGACGCAGGGAGCGCCGGTGCTGCTCACCGTACTGCTGTCGCCGTGGCGGTCGCAGGGCAGCACGATGTTGCAGGGGCGCTCGCTGCCGGACGAGGACGGATGGGACGAGGAGGCGCCGCCGCCCGGGTGCCGGCTGCGGCTGGACTGGGAGCGGCTGGTGGTGCGGCCCGGGGATTCTCGGCCCCTGGCGGCGTTGGGCCTGGACGCAGGGACGAGGGATGCGCTGTCGCGGTGGGCGCGCGCCATCACCGGCCGGCGCGTGGGTCTGGCGCTCAGTGGCGGCGGCGTGTGGGGCTTCTACCACGCGCACCTGTTGCGGAGGCTGGCGGCGCTGGACGTGCCGGTGGACTTCCTCAGCGGCGCCAGCATGGGCTCGCTGGTGGGCGCGTATTACTGCGGCACCGCGCGCGACGGGCGTGAAGGCCTGGACGGCCTGCGCCGGCTCCAGCACCGCGCGCGGGTCGGGCACCTGTCCGCCGCCGCGCTGTCTTCCGTCGTGACGACGCAGGCCATGGAGTGGCTGGTGCGCGGCGACCTGGGGGACCTGGCGCTGGAGGAATTGCCCATGGGCTTCCTGCCGGTGACGACGGACCTGACCACGGGCCGCTGCGTGGTGCTGGAAAAGGGACCGCTGGCGTTGGCGGTGCGCGCGAGTGGCTCGGCGCCGGGCGTCTGGGCGCCCACGCTCCAGCCTCCCGCGCGCTACGTGGACGGGGCCTTCACCAGCATGGTGCCGGTGGACGTGCTGCTCCACGCGGGCGCGGACCTGGTCTTCTCCAGCAACATCTTCCCCGCGGGTCACCACCACGCAGCGCGGCCGCTGCTGCCGGGAGCGGTGGGGCTGTTCCTCTCCGCGCTCAACCCCGTGGCACGAGCGAAGGACCTGCTGGCCAGCGGAGTGCTGCTCCTGCACCGCAACGGCGACCTGGAGTCCGCGCGAGGAGACCTGCGCTACGACGTGGGCACGCGCGAGCATCCGTTGCTCGGCTCCATGCGCTTCACGCACGTGGATGAGGTGCTGGACGAGGCCGCGCGAGACATGGGCCTGGAGCAGAAGCTGCTGGAGTTCAAGCAGGCCTGGGAAGCGCTGCGAGGACGCAGGAGCGCGGCCGGTGGCCGGAGGGCGGCGTGATTCCGGTCCGCATCCTCGGCACCGCGAGTGTGCTGCCGGGTCCGCCGGTGACGACCGCGGAGGTTTGCGCGCGAGTCGGCCGCGATGCGGCGGAGGTAGAGCGAAAGACAGGCATCCGCACGCGGCACTTCGCGCCGGAGGGCATGCGCGCGGCGGACCTGGGAGCCCAGGCCCTGCGAGGCGCACTGGAGGCGGCGGGACTCCCGGCGACGGCGCTCCGGCGAATCCTGTTCGTGTCGTCGATGGGCGGAGACGTCACCACGCCGGCCAACGGCAGCCGGGTGGCGGCGGCGCTGGGGCTGTCCGGGACGTGCGATGCGATGGACGTGAGCAATGCGTGCATGGGTTTCCTGAGCGCGTTCGACCTGGCAGCACGCTCGGCGGCGACGGGACTGGGGCCGGTGGGCGTGGTGTCCGTGGAGCTGCTGTCACGCACCACGCGGCCGGAAGACCCGCGTCCCTACCTGGTGCTGGGTGACGCTGCGGCGGCGGTGGTGCTGGGCGAAGCGCGTCCCGGCGAAGGCGTGCTGGGAGCCGCGTTCGGCAACGACGGCACGCTGCCGCCGGACGTCGTGCTGGAGAACCCGCACCAGACAGGCCAGCGCGAGGGCATGCGCTTCCTCACGCCCGCGCGCGACATGACCCGCGTCGCGCTGGGGGAACTGAAGCGCGCGGCGTCGACGGTGCTGCAGGGCGCGGGGCTGACGGTGTCGGACGTGGAGTGGGTGCTCACGCACCAGCCGAACGGGAGCATGTTCGCGGCCATCCTCCAGGCGCTGGAGGTGCCGGAGGAGAAGAGCGTCACGGTGGTGGACACGGCGGGCAGCGTGGGCTCCGCGTCGCTGGGTACGGGGTTGGATCGCCTGTGGCGCACGCGGCCGGTGAAGCCGGGGGACCGCGTGTTGATGGTGGGCGTGGGCGCGGGCGTGGCGCACGGCGCGGTGCTGTACCGGGTGGGTGGGTGACGGTCACGGCGACAGCGGCACGGGCCGCGTGGCTGACGACGTTCCGCCTGCTCCAGCGCTACCACCGCTACGAAGTGGTGAACCTGGAGCCGCTCTTGCGCCCTGGAGCGAAGCTGCTGGTGGGCTACCACGGCCGGCCCCTGGCGGTGGACCTGTGCATGCTGACTGTGACGCTGCACGACCGGCTGGGCTACCTGCCCCATGGCATCGCGCACGGAGCGTTCGACCGCATCCCCGGCATGCGCCAGGTGGCGGACGGGCTGGGCTTCGTCACCAGCGACGGGCCGCTGCTGGAGGAAGCGGTGAAGAAGGGCGAGCACGTGCTGGTGCAGCCAGGCGGCACACGCGAGGGCTGCCGCGACTTCCGGCACCGCTACCGCGTGGACTGGGGAGAACGGCTGGGCTACCTGCGCCTGGCCGTGCGCTACGGCCTGCCCATCGTCCCCATCGCGGGCCACGGCATGGACGACGCCTACGTGGGCCTGAACGACGGCTACGCGTGGGGCAAGCGCGTGGGGATGCCCGGAAGGCTGCCGCTGTGGCTGGGCGTGGGCGCCACGGGCCTGTGGCCGCTGTCCCTGTCCTTCCCGGTGAAGATGACCCAATGGGTTGGAGAGTCACTGACAACCCACCTGACCCCGGGATTCGACGCGACGGACCGGGAGGCACTGCTCACGGTGCACCGCGAGGTGACGGGCGCGGTGCAGGGACTGCTGGACGCGGCGCGTCCGTCCTGAGCGTTACCACCAGAGCGGGCGGCGCTGCGGCTTGTTCCGGACGCAGTACCACTCTGAAATCTGGTGTGCGGCCTTCAGTGCGAGCCCGTGCTCCCGACGAAGCACGTCCAAAAACCCATGAAGGGAGAGGACCCGTCCGCGAAGCTCCTCGATGCCCCGATGAAGGGCGCGTCGGTCATGCAGGATCGCCGTCGCGCCGGGATGGTGACAGGCATAGGCAATCACCGAGTGCTCCCCCATCCCCTCTGTCACCGGCGGCAGCTGGAGCTGGACCAGCGTCTGGGCCTCCGGGCTCTGCGGCACCAACACGGTGGGCGCGCCCGCGATGGCCTTGAGCATCGCTTCCGCTTCCTGGACCAGACGCTCCGGAGCGCCGGCAAGCGAGGCGCCCACGGTCAACTCATCCCAGACCGTGTCGGTGATGACGACGGGCAGGGTCCCCAACTCCCCCAGCGTGACGGCATGCCCCGCGCGCTGGACGTTCGCCAGCACGTCGGTGTCGACGACGTATCGGCTCATGTCGCGAGCAGGTCCTCGACAGGGCGTCCGAGCAGCTCGCGAGCCCGGCTCGATGAGATCAACTCGTGGGCGTGCGCATCCAGGGCACGACGTTCGATGCCCGTGAAGCGCGTTTCGTCCTCGAAGCCCTCCAGGACGGTCTCGTCCGGGGACATCAAGAGGGCCTCCACGGTCTCCCGCTCCCGGATGTACCGGAGGTTGTAGAGGTGCCAGGCCATGGCGGCGAAGCTGAGGCCGAAGTGCGTGCGAGCCCGGATGACCAGCTCACGGGCTTCCTTCAGGCCATAGCCCTCCGGCTTCGCGGCCCCCAGGCTCTGCGTCACCGCTTCTTCGGGTGCCAGCAGCATGGCGGCGAACGCATTCGCCCGTTTCTCCGCGGGAGGGTTCTCCATCCAGAAGCGCGACGAGTCCAAGCGCCCCTCGTCCGTCTGGACGTCGCTCTCCGACAGGTCGAGGAGCTGATGCGCCAGCTCGTGAGCCAGCACGAAGCGGCGCACCGGCTCACGCGTCAGCTCCGAATGGATGACGATAAGGCGGGCATTGCCAGAGCGGCAGCTGACGCCATGCACGGCGGGATTCGTGAAGGCATGCCGGAGGACGAGGACGTCGAAATGGCTCTCCATCAGCCGGCCCAGATTGCGCAGCGGGCCCTGACGCTCCGGCAGCAGGGCTCGGACCCTCCGGGCGCACGCATATCCCGCCTGGTGGGCGTTCTTCGCGGGGGGCGGCTCGGGAGGGAACTGCTCCGCCAACCGGGGGACCTGCCGGAGCGCTCCAAGCAGGCTGAAGGCCCGTGCCTGCCGGAGCCCTTCCAGGAGGAAGTCCCGATCCACATCGGAGAGCGAAGCGCTGACCGCGCCACCCTTCAGCAGCGCCGCGGGCTCCACGGGGACCTGCTCGACAGGCGCGGACGTGTGGAAGAAGGCCGTAGGCGCAAGTCCCAGCGCCGAGGCCAGCCGGGTCAACGCGCTGAGCCCCAGCGCCTGCTCGCCCAGCTCGAAGGTCCGGATGAGATGCGCGGACACCCGCGCACGCGCGGCCAGGGCCTCCACCTCCAGCCCGGCTTCCTTCCTCCGCCTGGAGAGCCGGCGGCCCAGCTCCCGCAGGGCATCCGAGGCGTCATCCGTGGGCGGCCCTTGCGTCATGACCTCAGCATCAAGCAGGGCCCCCCAGGTGGCAAGGGCACCCGCTGGACGCGGCGCGTGACTACCAGCGCACGCGGTAGATGGCGGCGCGGCCCTGGCGGGACTCGACCACGGTGGTCAGGCCCTTCACGCCGGTGGTCATCGTCCCGTGGTGGCAGATGGAGCCGATGAACTCCGGGTAGGTCCCGCCCTCATTCACCTTGATGCGGTAGTCCGAGTCCGACAGCCGCTCCACCTCCACGTGCAGGAAGTTGCTGCCGGAGGCCAGGTTGCGCGACGTGCGCTCCAGGGCGCGCGCGGGGCCCAGCAGCTTCAGCACCGTTTGCAGCGCGCGGCCCATGTTCGTCTCGAAGTAGCCCACGACGAAGCGCTCACCCAGCAGCCACTGCGCCTCGTTCATGGACACGTTCGGAAACAGCTCCGTCGCTCCAATCTGCAGGAGCTTCTGCCAGATGGCGTTCGGATACGCGGGCTCCAGCTTCCGGTCCAGGTCCAGCCCGGCGTCCTTCAGCTTCGCGCGCAGCGGGCCTTCCAGCCGGCCCTTCAAGGCCAACAGCAGACCTTCGACCGTATGGCCGAAGACGATCTCCGAGGGGTTCGACACGAGGGGCTCCTCCGCCACGGCTCGGGGGATGACGTGGCTTGGGTGCCCCCTGGTTAGTCCGAACACCGACTTGTGAACAACCCCTACATCCCCGGGGTGATGACGATTTCGCGGTGAGGACAGTCGCACCTCCCCGCCGTCAGAAGCGGCCAGGCAGGCCCCACGTCAATGATTGCTCAGCGGTCCCAGGGACACAGGCAATCCAAGGTGGGGGAGTCTCATGAGCTGGAGCATCCACATTCCCGCGGTGAACACGCTCAAGCTCGCGCTGGGCAACGCCGCTCACGAACAGGCGCTGGGCCACGCGGAGCTGAACGGCAACAAGGCCATCCCCATCCAGGGAGGCCAGGTGTCCCTCACGGGCGCCCTCAAGGTCCCCGTCGAGCTCTTCAACGACCGGAGCGACAAGGACGCGTACGGCATCATCGGCGTGCCTCCGAAGCAGCTGGACGGCGCCTCGGTGGAGCCCCTCTTCTCCCCGGACGGGACCGCGTGCTGGCTGAAGTACGCGGCGGAGCTGAGCGCGGAGGCCAACGGCCAGGGGAACTTCCCCTTCGTCGAGTTGAGCGGCGGCGGATCACTCCAGGTGAAGGTGGCGGACTACCGGCACCACGCCGCGACCCAGATCCTGGAGGCCGCGCTGGGCTCGGACGCGAAGTCCCTGCGCCTGCCCTTCGTGCTGGGGGATGTGCAGGCACTCCAACCCGGTGATGCCCTGTCGTTCCAGACGCGCGTGGCCCTGAAGGCCGGAGTGAAGGTCTCCTGGTCCGCCATCAGCACGTCCCTGGTGGGGGCGCTCGCGAAGCGGTTGGCCGGGCAGCTGGTGTTCGAGCTGAAGGC
The DNA here is from genome assembly GCF_003986945.1 of Corallococcus sp. AB018. NCBI lineage: Bacteria > Pseudomonadati > Myxococcota > Myxococcia > Myxococcales > Myxococcaceae > Corallococcus > Corallococcus sp. AB018. The sequence goes on from NZ_RAWR01000005.1 coordinate 61,351, forward strand.
GGAGGTGGGCGCGTCCATCGGCGGCACCGTGTCGCTCCAGGACGAGTTCCGCATCGTCTTCTCACGGCCGAAGGACGGACCGTTCCGCGTGTCGGTCCGCAAGGCCACCTCGGACTCCGCGGCGGCCCAGATATCCGCCGGGGTCTCGCTGGGGTACTCGTCGCCGCTGCTCGCCTCCATCCTGGGCGCCGTGGACGCGAAGGTGCAGGACGCGTTGAAGATCGTCGACGGACTGGAGCAGGGCTCGCTCACGCCCGCGCTCCTCCAGGTCGCCGCCGCGCTGCTGAAGCAGCTGGGGTTCCACAAGCCGGTGGAGGCCACGCTCGCGTCGGTGACGGCCGCGTACGAAGAATTGAAGGACTTCGTCGAGAGCGTGGTCAGCGGCACGCTCAAGGCCGGCTTCGAATACGAGTACGCGCGCAGCACCGAGGACGCGACGCTCCTGGAGCTGGAGGTGCCCGTGGAGGAGCTGGCGGGCGCGCACGGCGCGTTCGTCTCCGGCGACCTGGCCTCCATCCAGCACCGGGTGAATGACGCCTGGCTGCGGCGCTACTTCCACATGAAGTCCGTGGAGTCCCAGCGCGTCTGGGGCCTGGGCCTGGGCTGGCGCGACGTCAACTTCGCCTCGCAGGAGGACCGGCGGAAGCTCAAGGCCGTCGTCCAGCACGCGTCCCGCGACCACCGGCAGGGCCCACGCCGCTACGCGTTCCTGGGGGCGCGCAGCTACACGAGCTCGGGCGTGCTGTACGGGAAGACCTCCCGCTGGGGGCTCGACTTCAGCGCCCAGATGCCGCGCTTCAGCCTCACGCCCAGCGCGGACGAGTTCGAATACTCCTTCTTCGCCCAGAGCCAGGTGGAGGACGGCCTGTCGAAGGAGCTCATCCAACGCGCGGTGGACGCAGCCACCGTCTGGGGCGCGGTCCGTCCGGAGGACGCGCCGGCGCTGGTGGACCGCCTCTTCCGCGCGGCGCCCGCCGGCACGAAGACCGAAACGCGGCTGGACCTGCGCGTGGACAACCCCAGCTTCCGGCGGCTGCTGGCGAAGCTGGGCTCCGAACCCGCCTTCGAACGCAACGCCTTCGCACGAGCCCTGGCGCGAGCCATGCCCCGGGCGAGCCAACCCGTGCGCACCAGTCTCCAGCGCAGGGAAGAGCTCTACACGCCGCTCTGGGACGCGTACCTCAAGGACGGGGCGAAGGACTGGACGCTCGACCGGGCGAAGGCGAGCGTGGCCTGGCACCTGAAGAACCATGCAGGACCGGACGGCTTCGTCGCGTCGCACTGGGAGCAGAGCGGCGGGACGGGCACGTTCTCGGATGTGCTCGTGCAGTCGTCACGCTACGCAGGCGACATCGGGAGCCAGCCGTACGGGAAGGTGTACGTGTTCTGGAGGGACCTGCTCGACAAGCTCATCGCGCTGAACAAGGCCATCCATTCGGAAGCCGTCATCGCGGAGAACGACGCGACCTCCGCCGTGCAGCAGGTGTTCACGTCCCTGGACGACCTGGCCTGCGACGACTTCCGCGTCACCGCGTTCGTCGCGTGGATGGATCAGCTCGCCATCCGGTGGAAGCTGGGGTCGGGCATCCAGCGCCTGCTCCAGGTGCGCGTGGGAGCGCAGGAGTTCGTCATCTCCCACGGCTGAGCACGGGGCCGCTACCAGCGCATCCGGTACGTCGCGGAGGGCCCTTCGCGGCCCTCCACCACGGTGGTGAGCCCCTTCACGCCGGTGGTCAACGTGCCGAAGTGGCACAGGGCCCCGATGAACTCCGGGTGGATGCCGCCTTCATTCACCCGGAGCCGGTACTCGGTGGCGGCCAGGCGCTCCACGTCCACATGCAGGTAGTTGTTGCCGGAGGCCATGTTGCGCGTCGTGCGCTCCAACGTGCGCGCGGGGCCCAGGAACTTCAGCACGCCCTGGAGCGCGCGGCCGATTCGGGTGGCGAAGTAGGCCGTGACGAAGCGCTGGCCCAGGTGCCAGTGCGCCTGCGCGACGGAGTGATGGGGGAAGAGCACCTGCGCCCCCAGGAGCAACATCTGGTGCCACTGGTCCCGGGGATAGGCGGGCGCCAGCTTCTGGTCCAGGTCCAGCCCCACGGCCTTCAACCGCGTCCGGAGCGGGCCTTCCAGATGCCCCTCCAGGGCCACCAGCAGGCCTTCGACGGTGTGGCCGAATACGACCTTCTCTGGAGTACGCACGAAGGGAGGCTCCTTCTCCACGGCGCTGGGGATGCGTCCTTCATCGGTAAACGCGGACGGACCCGGGAACAACCCATCCATCCCTTCGTGCAGCGGGCTTTCCACCAGCGGACGGCGCAACTTCACGAAGCCCGTGGCCGCGGGGTTTCAGCTCCGGCACGGATGACGCGACGGAACGCTCACTTCCCGCACTCCCTCGCGCTCCAGGACCCCGCCGCCAGGTAGAGGCAAGCTCGCGCCCGGGCCTCCTGGACCTGGGGCGCATCCGGCCCCAGGTGGCGGTGCTCCCGCAGGAGCTTCGCGAGCAGCTCGCACGCGTCCCCGGACTTCATGGCGCAGGCCAGCTCCGAGCGTGCGAGGGCGGCTTCCAGGTCGCGGGGAGCGCCCGCGACCCTCTCCTCGCTGGAGCGCTTCGCCAGCTGCCAGCAGGCGTCGCTGCTGCCATCGGAGCACCCCTTCTCCGCCACCCGGAGCTCTTCCTCGAGGTTGCGCTCGACCGTGGCGAACCGGCTGCCTTCGTTGGCCTGACGGTACTTGAGGGCCAGGTCCGCGCAGGCATCCGGGTCGCCCGCGTCGCAGTCCGTCCGCAGGTGGCGCACCCGCAGGACGTCCTTCGGCATCGGCTGGCCCAGCGCTTCGCAGGCGTCCTTCATGCGCGCCTTGCAGGCCTGGGCCTGGATACCAGGGATGCTGCCTTGCGCGTCCGCCCTCAACGCCTCCGGCCCCGAGGCGGCGAGCTTCCGCGTCATGGCGAGGAACAGCACACAGCTGTTCGTGTCCTCATGTCCGAGGCATCCGTCGCGCCAGGCCTGAATGCCCTTCCCCAGGTTCGCGTACGGGCGGGGGGTGTTGGTCAGGGCCATGCCCAGCAGGTTGCACGCATCGCCGCCGTCGCGCGCTTCGCACCCCGTCTCCAGGAAGGCGAGTCCCACGAGTGGAGCCGGTCCAATCTTCAAAGCCTCATCACCGGAGGACAGCACGCTCCAGAGCCGCACGCAGGCGGCGGGCGCGCGTTTCAGGCATGCGTCCTCCAGCAACTTCATGCCCCGCTTCACATCCACCTGGAGCCCGGCGCTCCCCTCCAGCAGCACCGCCCCCAGCCGGGCGCACGCATCCCCTTCGCCCTTTCCGTCCTGGCACTCCTCCTTCCAGCGGTCGACGGACGCGCGCGGCGCGGGCTTCGCGTTCGCGGAGACCTTGCCCGCATCCAGTTGGAGCGACTGCAACACGGACTGCTTCGGCTTCTCCGGAGCGGTCTTCGCCGGGTCCAGTTGGAGCGACTGCAGCACGGACTGCTTCGGCCCTTCGGTCTTCGCGCCGTCCGCCGTGAGCCCCAGCATGCGCCGCACGTCGCCACAGGCCTCCGGCACCTCGTGGTCGCACGCGCGCTGGTAGTACATCGTCGCGCGGCCGGGGTTCACCGCCACGCCCGCGCCCTTCTCGTACGCGGTGCCCATCATGTGGCACGCCATGCCCAGGCCCACGCCGGTGCCCAGCTCACACATGGCGCGGACCCCATCCAGCTTCGCGCCCTCCTCCGGCGTGACGGCGGGCGTGGGCTCCGGCTTCGCCACCACCGCCGCGTTCGCGGACGTGCACGCCTCCTGCGCTCCCATGCCGCACGCCATGCGGAAGTAGCTGGACGCGAGCCGCGCATCCTTGCGTGTACGCACGCCCTGGTCGAACTCGCGCGCCACCGTGAGACAGGCGACCCCAAGGCTCCGGTTGCACGCCTGCACCAGCATCCCCATGCCCGCCGCCACGTCCTGCTCGACGCCGAAGCCGCCCATCAGCTTCAGCACGCCCAGGTTGTTGCACGACAGCCGGTCATCCCCGGCGCAGCCGCGCTCGTAGAGGCGCACCGCCTGCGCGAGGTCCTTCGCCACGGCCCGGCCCTCGCCGTACAGCAGCGCCAGGTGGCCGCAGCCCTCCGGCAGGTCCCGCTCACAGCCCCGTGCGTACAGGCGCGCCGCTTCCGCCTCGTCCTTCGCGACGCCCCGCCCCTCTTCCTTCAACACCCCCAGCGCCACGCACGCGCGCAGGTCGTCGCCGTTGCAGCCCAGTTCATAGAGCGTCGCCGCGCGAGCGACGTCCTTCGTGACGCCGTCGCCCACGCGGAGGCGCTCGGCCTGTTCGAAGCACGCCTGCGCCAGCCTCCCACCGCAGGTGCGCTGGTACAGCGTGGTGAGCTCCTGTTCGGACTCCGACTTCGTTTCGTCCGAGGAGCCATGGGCACAGGCCGCGAGCAGTGCGAGGACGGGCACGACCCGGCACGCGAAGAGGAGCTTCACTGAGGGCATGGGTGGATCTTTCCACTCCGTTCCCCTTTCCGTCGAGGACCCCTGCCGTCTCCCGAGCCCCACCCCGCGTGGCTTCCTATGATGAGCACCATGCACGAGCCCCCTGTCCCCTGCGGATCTCCTCCAGCCGCATCGGAGGGTGCTCCCCCGGCGTGGGCGCTCATCCTGGGTGCCTCCTCCGGCTCGGGCGCTGCCATCGCGGAGGCCGTCGCGCGAAAGCCGGGGCTGAACGTCTTCGGCGTGCACCGGGGCCGCTACCCGGACACCGCGCGCGAGATGGAGACGCGCGTGCGCGACGCGGGCCGGGACGTGCACCTGCGGCAGGCGGATGCCTCCACGCCCGAAGCCGCCGAGGCCGGCGCGGACGAGCTGCTCCAGCGCACCGGCCCCCGCAGCGTGAAGCTGTTCGTGCACGCCATCGCCGGGGCGTCCGTGGGCCGCTTCCTCTCCGAGGGCCCGGACCGCCTGCACCCGCGCCGCATCCAGCGCACGTTCGACTGCATGGCGCACTCGTTCGTGTACTGGACGCAGGCGCTTGTTCAACGCGACCTGCTGGCCCCGGGCGCGCGCCTGCTGGGTCTGCAGAACCCGCTGGACGAGACGCACCTGGGCAACACCGGCCTCATCAGCGCCGCCAAGGCCTCGCTGGAGATGTACGTGCGCCACCTGGCCATGGAGCTGGGCCCCAAGGGCCACCGCGTCAACCTGCTCAAGTTCGGCACGGTGATGACGCCCGCGCTGCGCCACGTCTACTCGCCGGAGGCGCTGGCCCGGCTGGAAGCGCGCCACGCGGCCATGAACCCCGCGGGGCGCATGGGCACGCTGGACGAGGTGGCCCGCTTCGTCACCGTGCTCGTGGGCGACGACGCCGCGTGGTTCAACGGCGCCACCATCGACTTCACGGGCGGCATGACGCTGAAGCTGCTGGACCTGGTGCTCAACCCGTGACGGCCGGAACGCGGAACGTGAGGCAGTAGTAGAACGGTGACACCTGTTCCTCGATGACGTCTTCGGCGTTGCGCGGCAGCAGGTCGCGAGGGCTCTTCGCGTCGCGTGTGTAGAACGTGAGGGCGCGGAAGGCGGCGCGCTGGAGCAGCGACGGACGGAAGGCCGCGTCCAGCTGCTCGTCCACCACCACCAGCGGAGTGCCGGGCCGAGCCACGCGCGCCATCTCCCGCAGCGCCACCGCGGGCTGGCGGTAGCCCCCAATCCCTCCGACGTGGAAGACGCGGTCGAACAGGCCGTCCTTGAACGGGAGCGCGTGCGCGTCCGCCACCATCAGCCGCGTGTCCTTCACGCCCCGGCCCTTGCGCAGCCGCTTCTCGCAATGCGCCAGCATGCCGGTGCTCAGGTCCAGGCCCCACACCTCCACGGGCAGGCCCGGCGGCAGCGCGCCCCGGATGCGCGGCAGGTTCGCGCCCGCGCCCACGCCCACCTCCAGCACGCGCACGGGCTGTCCGTCGTCGTGCGGCTTCAGCGCGCCCAACTCCAACCTGCGCATGTACCCGTCGCGCATCCGCGATTCGGAGACGGACTGGAACAGCGGCGTCAGCACCGCCGTCAGCGGGTCGTGCAGCGCGGGGAGCCCGTCGTAGACATGGCGCATCAGGCGGTCCGTGCCCTGCACGCGGTCCTCGCGGTACAGCCGGGCGAGCCCGTCCGCCACCTCCCACGTCTCGCCGCAGCTACCGCAGAGAAGACGTCCCTCGTCCAGCCGGTCGTCCTCGCTCTGCCCGTGCCACACCAGTTGGCCCCGGCAATCCAGGCATGCCAGCAACGCCACGTCCCGCAGCCACATCATCGCTTCGTCACCCTGCCGTCCCTTGTTCGGCCAGGGTCCGCGACAGGTCCTCGCGCGCCCCCAGCCGGGTGAAATCCTCCGCCGCGCGCCGCAGCAACTCCGCGCGCTCCGCGTCGTCCGAGGGCAGATGCCGCGCCCACTCCAGCCGAGCGCGCGCCGCCTCGTAGGGCATGCCCCGCGCGTCCGACTCCGCGAGGCAGCGCTTCCACGCGCGGAAGGCCTTGCGGTGCTTGCCCGCGAGCCACGCCTCGCAGCCGCGCCACAGCCACGCGGAGGGCTCGCCGAAGGGGAACACCCGCGCGAAGCGCTCCACCTCCTGGAGCGCGGACCGCGCGCTGTGCGTGAGCGCCTGCAATCCGGGCCCTGGCGTCTCGCGCGCCAGGAGGGTGAGCAGCACCTCCGCCACCGCCGTCGCGCCGAAGTAGACGAAGTGCGCCACCGGCTTGCCCGCGGACAGCCGCACCAGCGCCTTCTCCGCCGCCGCGCGAGCACCCGCCGTGTCGCCCTCGCGCAGGCACAAGAGCGCCAGCGTGCCGTCCACGATGATGCGGTCGGTGGCGCCGCCGTGCGCCTCCGTCCACGCGAGCGCCGGCTCCAGCGCCACGCGGGCCCGAGCGTGTTCGCCCAGCCGCAGCAGCATGTGCGCGCGGTAATGCTGGGCCCAGTGCTGCGTCTGCGCCGAGCCCCGGCGCACCGCGGACGCCTCCAGCCAGTCCATCAGCGGCAGGCCCCGCGCGAACTGGCCGCGGTACATGGCGGACACGGTGAGCAGCGCGCGGCACTCCTCCGCCAGCCGCAGGTCCCCCACCGAGTCCACGATGGCCGTCGCTCGCGAAAGCCACGTCTCCACGTCCTGCCAGCGCGCCTGGTACACCGCGCACACCGCGTTGCGGTTGAGCACGTAGGCCAGGTCCGCCGGGCGGCCCACGCTTTCGGCCACCTCCTGCGCCCGCTTCACCCACGCGTCCGCCACGCGGTGCACCGGCACCGTGCCCGCCACCACCGCCATCACCGTGTAGCCGCGCGCCAGCTCCGGCGTGGGCCCCGCGGGCTCGCACAGGTTGAGCATGCGCAGGCCGCTCCAGAGCACCGGCAGCGCTTCCTGCGCGTAGATGAACGCGTCGGTGAGCCGCATCAGCAGCCGGCCCGCCACCCGCCGCGACTCCCGGCGCCGCCTGGAATCATCCACGTACGCATCCGGCCGGGCACTCTGCGCCAGCCGGGACAGCGCCTGCGTCAGCGTGCCCAGCACCCACGCCACGCGCGACGAAGGCACACGCCATCCGAAGTGCGCGAGCGCCGACTCCGCGTGCACGCGGAAGGCCTCCAGGTCTCCCAGTTGGAAGCGCGCCTCCGCGAGCAGCGCCTCCACGCGGCCCCGCTCCAGCGGCGTGGCCTGGGGCGCGACCGCCAGCGCCCGCGAGAGCAGCGGCACCGCTTCCCGGCACGCACCCACCGCCAGCGCCTCCTCGCCCGCGATCCGCGCGTGGTGCGATTCGCGGGCCGCGTCCCCGGCCTGCCCCCAGTGGTACGACAGCGCGGCGGCGTGGCCCGTGGGGTGGGCCGCCTCCAGCGCCAGGGCCGCGCGCCGGTGGAGCGCGGGGCGGAGCGTCGGGGACAGGTCCTCCAGCAACCTTTCGCGCAGCTTGTCGTGAGCGAAGCGCCAGCGGCCGTCGGCCACGTCCAGCACCGCCGCCGCCGCGCAGTCGGTGAGCCACGCCTCCACGTCCACGCCGGGCGCGGCCCGCTCCAGCACCGCCAGGTCCAGCTCCCGGCCCAGCAGCGCCGCCACGTCCAGCAGCTCCCGCGACTCCCGAGGCACCTTCTCCAGCCGGCGCTGCACCAGCGCGCGCATGCCACCCGCCCACACGCGCTGGGGCAGCGCGACGGCGCCCAGCCGGTCCAGGCCCCCCGCGTCCTCCGCGAGCGCGCGCACCACCTCCACCAGCAGGAACGGATTGCCCTCCGACTCGCGGCGCAACAGCGACACCACGTCGGGCCGGCGGCCGACGGCGCCCAGCATGGACTCGCCCAGCTGGGCGATCTCCTCCGCGTTCAGCCGTTGCAGCCGCAGCACGCGAGTGCCGGGCAGGTGCTCCGGCAACTGCGGGGACTCGTCGTCGCGGAAGCTCACGAGCAACAGCAGCGGCAGCCCCGGCGACCTCGCCGCGAGCTGCGCGAGGAGCTGGAGGGATTCGGCGTGCGCCTGATGCAGGTCCTCCAGGATGACCACGGTGGGCTGCGACAGGCGGGCGAAGAGGTCCTCCACCGTCTGGTGCAGGCGCAGCTGCGCCATGTCCGCGTCCAGCTCCGGCGCGGCGGGCACCTCGCGGCCCAGCAGCGCGTCCAGGTCCGGCACCAGCGACCGGAGCACGCGCGCCTCACGGTCGGAGAGCTCCGTGAGCATGGGCAGCCAGCGCAGCACCGCGCGCCACTCCTGGTAGGGCACGCCGCCGGTGTCCACCGCCTGGCCGCGCAGCACCATCGCGCCGCGCACCAGCGCCAGCGAGCGCACCTCCTCCAGGAGGCGCGACTTGCCCACGCCGCTCTCGCCGCCGATGAGCCACGCGCCGCCCTGGCCCGCCATCGCCGCGTCGAGCACGTCCGTCAGGTGTTCGCGCTCCGCCACGCGGCCCACGAAGCGCGCGGACTGGAGGAAGCTCTCGCGCGTGGCGGCGGACTCGGCGGGCCGGGGCTGGCCCACGGCGTCGCTCAGCGCGGTGATGACGGCCTCCGCGTCGCGCGGCCGGCGGTGGGCTTCGGGCGCCACCAGCTGCTCCAGCAGGGCCTTGAGCGCGGGCGGGAAGCCCGGCGTGGCGAACACCTGGCCCGCGTGGGGCAGCCGGCCGAAGAACATCTGGCACGCCATGGCGCCGAAGCCGAACAGGTCGGTCAGCTCGGAAGGGGGCTGGTCCTCGAAGAGCTCCGGGGCCAGGTAGCCGGGGGTACCCGCGGGCTGCGCGCGGCGGCCCTGCTGGTCGCGCCCCACGGCCAGGCCGAAGTCCAGCACCTTCACCTGGCCGCGCACCACCAGCACGTTCCCGGGCTTCAGGTCGCGGTGGATGATGCCGCGCCGGTGCAGGTACGCGAGCGCCTGGAGCGTCTGGATGAGCAGCCCCACCTGCGTCGCGAGGGGCGCGTCCGTGCCGGCCTCCACCAGCGTGCGCGCGTCCTCCAGCAGGTCCATGGCCAGGTAGGGGCGGCCCTCGGCGTCGAAGCCGTAGTCCAGCACGCGGATGACGTGCGGGTGGCGCAGCGACACCAGCGTCTGGAACTCATGGGCCAGCGACAGCGCCATGCCCTGCGTGGCGAAGGCGGAAGGGGTGCCCCGGCCGGGCCGCCGCGCCAGGTCCGCCACCGTCTTGTGCAGCCGCTTGAGGGCCACCGGCCCGGACAGTCCGTCCTGCGCGCGCCACACGGTGCCCGCGCCGCCGCGCCCCAGCAGGTCGAGGATGCGGTACCGGCGCCCCACGACTTCCGGATCCATGCCCGGAGACGTGTCGATGTCCGGGGCGTCCGCCCGGGAGGAGGTCTGACAGGAGGGGGGGTGAGACATGAGGGGGAGCCGCCCTACGTACGGATGAGGATATCCCCCCTTCTCGTGCGGGAGGGGGATTGAATGCGTCCGGGGCAGCCGAAGCAGTAGGCGCTTCGGACCCTGGGGAGCAACCCGGCGGGCAGGGCCCGGAAGGGCTCCTTCCCTCTGAAGAGTGGAAACACCATTTCTTGATGCAGGGAGGACACCGGATGGCGGGCTACGACTTCGACTTGTTCACATTGGGCGCGGGGTCGGGCGGCGTGGCGGCCAGCCGGCGAGCGGGGGCCTCCGGGGCGAAGGTGGCCATCTGCGAGGAGGGGCGCGTGGGCGGCACGTGCGTGCTGCGCGGGTGCGTGCCCAAGAAGCTGCTCGTGTACGCGGCGCACTACCGCTACGACATGGAGGACGCGGCCGGCTACGGCTGGACGGTGAACAGCCCCGCGTTGGACTGGAAGAAGCTCCAGACGGTGAAGGCGAAGGAGCTGGACCGGCTGACGGGCATCTACGGGCGGCTGCTGCGCGACGCGGGCGTGACGCTGGTGGAGGGCCGGGGCCGGGTGGTGGACGCGCACACGGTGGAGGTCGCGGGCAAGCGCTACACTGCGGAGCGCATCCTGGTGGCCACGGGCGGGCGGCCCTACCTGCCGGAGGTGACGGGCATCGAGCACGCGCTCACGTCCGAGCAGGCGCTGGAGTTGCCCACGCTGCCGCGCCGGGTGGCGGTGGTGGGAGGCGGCTACATCGGCGTGGAGTTCGCGGGCATCTTCGCGGCGCTGGGCGCGAAGGTGACCATGCTGATTCGCGGCGACACGGTGCTGCGAGGCTTCGACAACGACATCCGCGCGGCGCTGACGCAGGAGATGCGCAAGAAGGGCGTGGACATCCGCCCGGAGACGTTCGTCCAGGACATCGAGAAGCGCGAGGACGGCACGCTCAGCCTGCTGACGCGCATGGGGGACACGCTGGAGGTGGACGCGGTGCTGTACTCCACCGGCCGAGTGCCCAACACGAAGGGCCTGGGCCTGGAGGAGGCGGGTGTGAAGCTGAATGAGCGCGGCGCGGTGGTGGTGGACGCGCAGTCACGCTCATCGGTGGAGAGCATCTACGCGGTGGGGGACGTGACGGACCGGCTCAACCTCACGCCAGTGGCCATCGCGGAGGGCCGAGCGATGGTGGAGACGCTGTACCGGAACAACCCGGTGACGATGGACCACGAGAACGTCCCGTCCGCGGTCTTCAGCCAGCCGCCCGTGGGCACGGTGGGGCTCACGGAGCGCGAGGCGATGGAGCGCCACGGCAAGGTGGACGTCTACGTCTCCAGCTTCCGGCCCATGAAGCACACGCTGACGGGCCGGGATGAGCGGTCGATGATGAAGGTGGTGGTGGAGCGAGGCACGGAGCGCGTGCTGGGCTTCCACATGGTGGGAGCGGATGCGCCGGAGATCATCCAGGGGCTCGCGGTGGCGCTGAAGTGCGGCGTGACGAAGAAGCAGCTCGACGCCACCGTGGGCATCCACCCCACTGCGGCGGAGGAGTTCGTCACGCTGCGCGACAAGCGCCCGGATCCGTCCGAGAGCGCCACGCTGCTGGAGCTGGGGCGAGAGGTGGTGGCCACGCCTCCGGGGGACACTCGTAAGTAGTCACGCCTCTTCGTCGGGGAGGAGCATGCGGAGCAGCTCGTCGTCAGGGCCCAGGGGACGCCAGCCGGGAGGCGGAGGGTTGGCGAGAAGCGCGTCACCGGCCCGCCTCATGCTCTCCTTGTGGGTTTCTGGGGTGAAGCCGGCCCACAAGCCAAGTGCCTTGGCGACCTTGAAACGATTGGCGTCATCCAGCACGGCAGGCCAGCCGTCGGGCAGGCTCCTCCAAAGTTCGCGCACGAGTTGCCCGCGCACCAAGCGCGTAACCCGATGACTGCGCTCTGCTTCGGCTGCCAGTCCGCTGAAGACCTGCGCTCCGGCGATGTCGTCAGGCCCCAACTCCCTGGCCAGCGCAACCAATGAGGCTGTAGGACGTGCCTCGGCAAAGGCAGTGAGAGAATCGTAACCGCGCTCGCGGACCCGCTCGTACAAGCGGACTCGCCAATTGCCCTGCCATGGGCGTCCATCGGTCATCGGTCAGCTCTCCAAACACTTCGCTCACCAGCTTGAAAGTTCGCGGCTCCCGCTCAGGCTTCCTTGTCAGGCATGAGTGTCCGGAGAAGTTCATCGTCAGGGCCTAGAGGGCGCCAGCCCGCTGGGGGTGGGTTGGCGCGAAGCGCGGCCATGAGCTGATCGGCACGCTCCAGGTGGGTCTCTGGAATGTGCCCGTACCAGCAGCCGAGTGCCTGGGCGACCTGGAAGCGGTTTTCGTCGTCCATCGTGGTCGGCCAACCGTCAGGAAGTCCTTCAGACAATTCGCGCACGAGCACATCACGAGCAAAGCGTGTGACTTGCTTGCGACGCTTCGCTTCGTCGAGCAGCTCTCTCAACACCTGGATCCCGGCGATGTCATCCTTCCCGAGCTCCTCGGCGAGGAGGTACAGCGGGACGGCAGGTCGCGCCTCGGCAAAGGCCGTCAATGAGCTGAAACCACGCTCGCGGACCCTCTCGAACAGCCGAGCCTTCCAATTGCCCTCCCAAGAACGGTCCCCGCTCATCTCCTTCTCCCAGGAACGAAGTTCATCGGGATCTTATGATTTCTCATGTTTCTTGCGACGATCCGCAGGATCTCATTTCGCGTCAACATCCGCCCTGTCTCGCTCTCAGCCTTGTTGAGTGCCAGCATGATCATTCGGTTCCATTCGCCGGGCCACTCGCGGCCCATTCCCCAGTTACCGCCGCCATGAATCGCCTCGTGGTGGGCCTGCTCCATCCGGACACAGAATTTGTCGATGTCCATGTCGCCCTTGAATCCGCGCCGCTCGAACCATTCACGGTGCTCTTGAGGCAGCACATGATGCTTCGGGGCATCGGACATGCCCGCCCCTGCCCTGCCGGTTTCGTGCATGCCGCGCACCTCAGGACTGTCCCCCAACGCATCGCGCACGCCCTTGGGCAGGTCCCGAGGCGCCTGCGCCATCAGCACCTGTCCGCCATGGATGAGGACGGCGGAGCTGACAGCAGGAACGGAGATGACGCCCGCCCTTACGAGCCTCCGCATCATCTCCACCCACTCGGCGGAGACCACCAGCCGCGAGCCCGTCATCACTCCGCCCGAGCTCATCACGAAGCCCACGCCCAGCGACGCAGGCGCTGAGGGAGGCAGCCGCGGCAGCGACACCTTCAGCGTGGAAATCATGGCGACCATCTCCACCGCCCGCACCGCCGCGAGGACCTGCCCACCGAGCTTCATACTCGCGCGGGCCTCCCGATGAATCGCGTCGAATTCACGGGTCAGCTTCCCCATCAACTCCGGCATCGCAATCGCCGCCGCCTCCACCCGCTCCGGGTCCTGGGAGGCGAGGTCCGCGAGAACAGGCTCCATCAACTCCTGCACACGATGCAGGTCGACGAAGAGCTTCTCGACACTGCACGTCGGACAGTTCTGGAGCACCGCATCCGCGAGGTGGAGGAAGTCCACCCAGGTGGCCAGCAGCAGGCTGCCGAACAGGGCCGCCTGGAGCTTCGGCCCCGTCATCCGCAGGAGCCCCTACTCCATGTCCGAGTTCCCCACATCCGAAGCCACGCGTGTCAGCGCGGTGGCACTCCCGAGCGAACCCTTCATCCACTTCACCTGACTGGAGCCATGGTCGAGGTAGCGGGTGAAGACACCGTTGAGGCTCCATCCCACGAGGGGCGGTGGACGGTCCGCCAGCTTGGAGAGCGCGGCTTCAACGCCGCCCAGGGAGCCCTTCACGTCGGCAATGCCCGCGAGGACTGCATCACGCGTCAGTGCATCGCTGTCACGTACGCCCTGACGGCGCAGCGACCGTTGCTCCGGTCCAGAGAAGACGGACGTTCCACTCGGCGCGTAGCTCAAGTTCCGCGGACGCGGCGAGGAGGCACATCCCGTAGCCAGCAGCACTACGACCAGCATCAGCAACATCATTCTCATACGCGCCTCCCAGGAATGCCCTAGCGAGGGCAGCAAAGGATACGCGTCTGACGCTCAGCCCTGGTCGGCCCACTTCGGAAGACCACAGCGCAGGCACTTCCGTGTGAAGGAGTTCCTGTAGTTCCCGTCGAGAAAGAACCGCTCTCGACAGCGGGGACATCGGAAAGCCCCCGCTCGAATCGATGCAGTAATGGTGAACAGCATCGACCCCAGCACGAAGGCAAACAGGATTCGCCTTCCTCCTGGAAGCCCCTGCAGGGCCCATCCCACGACAGGGACGAGCGGAAAGAGCAGGAACCCCACGAGCACCAGACGGTCGCGCCGCCGCAGGTCCTTCCACTGTTCCCGGTAACTGGAGGCCATGGCAGCCCCTTTAGTCCGTCTCGCCCAACTCGAAAGCCGATGTGCCCGTGTGGTGCTTGCGCTTCGTGAGCTGGTGCTCATCACGGAGCTGGTTCTCGTAGAAGGGCAGGTGCTCCGCCGTGCGGACCTTGCGCAGCGCGCGGATGGTCTCGTGCTCCGTGGTGTTGCTGTAGCCGTGCTTCGCGTGCACGTTCGTGTACGGCTGGGGCTGCAACACCATCCGCGTGGGGTAGCGGTTCTGCAGGATGTGGATGAGCTCGTGCCCGTACACGATGAACGCCGGCGCGGGGATGGGGTGCTGGTCGCGGGAGTAGTTGCGCTGCGTGCTGTCACGCAGTCCCGAGCGCAGGCTGAGCTGTGAGCCGCGTCCCCCGCTGGGGCGCTTGCCCGCGAGCCCCGGCGCGGGTTCGCTCAGCAGGTAATCCTCGCCGTGGCCGTCCTCGTCGTACCAGCCGATCTCCACCTCCATCGCGCCCATGCGCGGGCTTAGCGCGTCACGTGCCTCGGCCAGCTCGGCGTAGGGCCTGGACGTCGACGCCAGGCGGCTGCGCAGTTCGCCCCACGGCTCATTGCCTCGCCGCGCGGATTCCTCGATGCGGGACAGCTCCTGGGTCATCCCTTCGTATTCGGCCTCCAGGCGCTTGAGCTCATCGGAGGTCGCCTGCAGCCGCTGCTTGTTGACCACCACCTTCTGCCGGAAGTTGGAGGAGGGCGTGAAGGCCTGGGTCAACACCAGCGTCACCGGCCACTCCGGATCCGCCTCCGTGTCCCTGAGGATCCACCGCATCAACTCCCGGCCATGCGAACGGGACAGCAACCGGGCGTGGATGGCGCGCACCTCGCGGTTGCCGCGCGCGTATTGCGCACCGGTGGGCAGCTTCACCGCGCCCGTGCCGTTGCGCAGCGCATTCCAGTCCGCGTCCAGCTGGTTCAACGCGGCGGTCCCCAGCGTCCCGCGGTCCGGTGTGTAGAGCTTCAGGTTGTTCACGTGGACGTAGTCCACCATCTCGATGTGCGCTTCCTGGATCTCCACCAGGAGCTGCATCAACAGCAGCCGCGACGCCGTGGAATGCGCGAGCCGCTCCTGCTCCACGTCGCAGAGCCGGTACAGCAGATGCTCCGCCGTATCGAGCGCCTTCAGCTTCGCGTCCACCCACGTCTGCTTGCCCGTCAAGAAGTACGAGGCCTTGCCCCAGCCACTCCAGTCCGCATGGAACGCATCGAGCGCGGCGCAGAACGGCCGGATGAAATCATCCAGTCGCGACACGAGGGGCAGCAGGTGACGGGGATCCATCCCCAGATCCGACTTGAAGTCCGCCGACGTGCTCAACGCCATGTCCGCTCCCGGTGTCTCGACGGAGCGGGACGGTAGCACGCGGCTTCCTACTCACAGGCTCGGGCCCGGGAGAGCAGGTACTCACGTTGCGGAGGCGTCCGCGCCAGCGCCGCGGCCTGACGGAAGCAATCCGCCGCCCTCCCCCGCGCCCCTACCTGCTCCAGCAGCATGCCCTCCACGGCGAAGCGGTACGGATACCGCCGCAGCACGGCCTCCGAGCGCAACGGCCCCAACGCCTCCAGCGCCTCGGCCGGCCCGCGCACGCGCGACAGCGCCACCACGCGTCCCAGCGCGACGATGGGCGACGGCTTGAGAGCCAGTAGCGCGTCGTACAACCGCAGCAACCGAGCGCTGTCCTCGGGCCCCGGTGTGGACGTCTTCGCATGCACGAAGGCGATCTCCGCCTCCAGGTGCAGCGGCGTCAGTACCGTCCCCATGGAAGCGCGCAGGTGCCAGAGCCCTCGAGACATCAAGAGGGGCGAAGACTCCGTCCCGGTTCGCGCCTCCTGCGGCACGAACGCGCCCCGCGCATCCACGCGGCCCGGAAGCCCCGCGGTGCGGAAGCAGAACAGCGCGGCCAGCGCATGGCCCTCCGGCGTCGCGGTCCCCGCGTGCGACAGCAACACCTCCGCCAGGCGCAGCGCCTCCAAGCACAGCTCCGCGCGGGACAGGTCGTGGCCCTCGGAGGCTTCGTAGCCCTCATTGAAGAGCAGGTAGAGCGCGGCGTGCACCGCGCCCAGCCGCTCCGGTAGCGCCTCGGGAGAAGGCACCTCCAGCGTGGCTCGACAGGCGCGCAGGGTCCGCTTCGCGCGCACCAGGCGCTGCGCCACGGTGGGCTCGTCCGCGAGCAACGCGGCGGCGACCTCGCGCACGGAGAAGCCACACGCCACCTTCAGCGTGAGGGTCACCTGCATCTCGCGGGAGAGCGCCGGATGACAGCACGCGAACAGCAACCGCAGCGCATCATCCGGAAGCTCCGCCACGAAGCGCGTGGGCTCCTCCGTCGGCGTGGCCTCCTCCACGGATTCCGAGTCCTCCGGCACCTCCGGCGCGCGCTGCCGCAAGAGGTCCGTCAGCCGGTTCAGCGCCACGCGCAGCAGCCACGCGCGAGGCTGCTCCGGGATGCCGTGGAAGCCCCACGTCCGCGCCGCCTGGAGCATGGCGAACTGCACCGAGTCCTCCGCCAGGTCCAACCGCCCCAGCCCCACGCGCCGGGCCAGGGCCGCGACGAGCCCCGCGGACCACTCGCGGAACGCCAACTCCAGCGCCTGCGTCACGGAGGACACGCCGTCAGACCTCTTCGATGGCGCGAAGCTCGACCTCACCGCCGTAGCGCAGGTGCGGACACGTCCGGGCCAGGGCCACTGCGGCGTCATACGAATCCGCGGACAGGATGAAGAGGCCGCCCACCACGTCCTTCACCTCCGCGTACGGCCCGTCCGACACGAGCAACTGTCCGCCCTGCTGCTTCAGGCGCCGGCCGCCCTCGTCGCGCAGCTTCTCGCCCTGGAGCAGGCGCCCCTCCTGGAGCAGCCCGTCACTCCACCGGGCGTACTCCTCCACGATGGCCTGCAACTCGGCGGGGGACATGGCGGCGAAGTGGGCGGGGTTCTCGTGCAGCAGCATCAGGTAGCGGGCCATGGGACGGACCTTTCGGGAGACAGTTGGGGGTTTCGCCGAAAAAGACGGCCCACGTCGCCGGAGATCGACATGCCTACCTCACCACCCTGTGCGCACACCCACACCGTGGACAGAGAACACTCGTCTCGTGCTCACGGGTGACACGTCACCCCGGGGTGCCTACCCCTGAAGGTCAGGAGGCGCGGGCAACGGACGTGGACAAGGGCGGGCGATGGTTGGTGGGAATGATGGGGGCGTTGCTGCTCGCGGGATGTCCGTCCGCGTGCAACACGAAGGAGTCGTCACGTCCATTCCAGCTCACGGGGCAGGTGGGGTCGCGTGGGGCGGGCTTCGCATCGGCGCTGTACCAGACGACGGGCGTGCGGATGGAACCGCGCAACCGCATCCGGTGGGCGAACAACGGCGCCGTATTCGACGTGATGGTGGAAGAAATCGGCCGGGCCCGCGCCTCCATTCACATCGTGATGTTCATCTGGCGGCCGGGCCGTGCGTCCGACCGCATGATTGAAGCGCTGGCCGAGCGCGCCCGGAAGGGCGTGCACTGCCGCGTGCTGGTGGATCCGCTGGGCAGCGGCCCCTTCGAGACGGAGGTGAAGCCCCGGCTGGAAGCAGCCGGCTGCGAAGCGCACCTGTTCCGCCCGCTGCCAGCGGACGAGAACCTGGCGCGCAACCACCGCAAGATTCTCGTGGTGGACGGCAAGGTGGCCATCACCGGCGGGCTCGCCATCCAGGACGAGTGGCTGGGCGACGCGCGCAACGAAAAGGAATGGCGAGACACCAACGTGCGCGTCCAGGGCCCGGTGGTGGCGCAGCTCCAGCAGGCGTTCGCGGAGAACTGGCAGGAGTCGACGGGCGAACTCTTGCCCCAGACGGACTTCCCCACGCTGTCGGTGGAGCAGCCCGGCCTGGACGCCGCGGGTGAAGGTTGGGCGGCCTTCGTCAGCAGCACGGCGAACCCGGAGGTGACGCGCGCGGAGCGGCTGACGCAGCTGATGGTGAAGGCGGCGAAGAAGCGGCTGTGGATTTCGCAGGCGTACTTCACGCCCAACGACGCGCTGACGGCATTGCTGGTGGAGAAGGCACGCGCGGGAGTGGACGTGCGGGTGCTGGCGCCGGGGGACAAGAATGATCAGCGGGCCATCACGCTGCTCCAGCGTCAGAGCTACGACACGCTGCGGGCGGCGGGCGTGCGCCTCTGGGAGTACCAGCCGTCGATGATGCACGCGAAGACGATGCTGGTGGATGACCGGCTCATCCTGGTGGGGTCCATCAACTACGACGCGCTGTCGTTCAATCTGCTGGAAGAGGGTTCACTCGTACTGGAGGACGTGGAGGCGGCACGTCAGCTGGAAGCCATCTTCCTGGACGACCTCACGAAGGCGCGCGAGGTCCAGGCCGAGCGCGCCGGACGTTGAGGCTGGCTGTCCGCTTTCACGCGTGCCCCCTGGAAACAGTGGGCAAGGGGCGGGCCGTGTGCTCAAGAAGCGCTCCAGGGGCCGCGAGGTTCGCGGCCGGGAGGCATCGCCATGAGCAGCGCAGCTCCTCGTCATCTCTTCGTCGCGGGCGCCACGGGCGCGACGGGCCGCACGCTGATGCGGCAGGCCCTGGCCCAGGGCGTCTCCGTGACGCCGCACGTGCGCCCCAAGAGCGCGAACACGGAGCCCGCGAACCACTGGCCGAAGAAGGCGGTGCTGGAGCTGGCGGACGGGCCCGCGCTGGTGGAGGCGATGAAGGGCAGCACGACGGTGCTCCAGCTCATCGGCACGATGCGCAAGCGCTTCGCGGCGGGGGACACCTACGAGACGAGCGACATCGGCACCACGCGGCAGCTGGTGGACGCGGCGAAGGCGGCGGGGGTGGACCACTTCGTGCTGCTCACGTCGGTGGGAGCGGGAAGCCCGGTGGGCGCGTACCTCAAGGCCAAGGCGGAAGCGGAGCGCATCGTCCGGGAGAGCGGCATCCCCTACACGATGGTGCGGCCCCCTGCGCTGGAGGGCGAATACCACGCACCGCCCGGCATCCTGCACACACTGGGCAAGCTGCCGCTGCTGCACCACCTGAAGCCCATGCACCTGGATCAACTGGCCGCCGTGCTCCTGCGCATCTCGGAGCGACGGGCACCGCTCGACACGGCCCTTGAGGGCAAGCGCCTGTGGGCGGAGGTCGAAGCGGTAGGCCGGTAGCTGTCAGACCCTTCAGGTAGGAAGGTTCCTCCGCGACCGAGGAGGAACCATGGAAGCCGTTACCGTTGAAGAGGTCTTTGAACAGGCATTGAAGTTGCCCCCTTTGGAACGTGCCTGGCTTGCGTACAAGCTGCTGCTCAGCCTGGATGAAAACACAAGCGGCAGTGACGCCTCGCAGGAAGCCTTCGATGACTCCATGAGCATTGAAGACGTGCAGCGAAAAATCGCGGAGCACTTGAGACGTACGCGAGAGCAGCTTTAGGCCCGCGCCTACTCCTTCACAGCGCCAGCCGTGAGTCCGGACACGATGCGCCGCTGGAACAGCACCGTGAGCACCACCAGCGGCAACGTGGCCACCACCGACGCGGCGGCGATTTCTCCCCACGGTTCCTTGTACTCACTGGCGAAGAGGCTGATGGCCACCGGCACCGTGCGCTTCTCCGGCGTGGACAGGAACGTCAGCGCGTAGAGGAACTCGTTCCACGCGAAGATGAAGACCAGGATGGCCGTCGTCGCCAGACCCGGCGCAGCCAGGGGCAACAACACCCTTCGGAACGCACCCACCGGCGTGCACCCATCCACCCGCGCCGCCCGGTACAGCTCGTCCGGAAGCTGGCGGAAGAACGACGTCAGCACCCACAGCGTCAGCGGCAGCGCGAACGTCGTGTACGGCAACGCCAGCCCCACCAGGCTGTCCCTCAGCCCCACCGCGTTGAGGATGAGGTACAGCGGGCTCACCGTCGCGATGGGCGGGAACATCGACACGCCCAGCGCCGCGGACAGCAGCAGTCCCCTCCCCCGGAACTCCAGCTTCGCCAGCGCGAACGCCGCGGACGCGCCCACCGTGAGGCAGAACACCGTCGTCAGCGTCGCCACCACCAGCGAGTTCAACACCGCCCACAGGAACGGCCGCCCGAACAACACACTCTCGTAGTTCGCCCCCGTCAGGTGCGACGGCCACGGCCGGGTCAACTCCCCGTCCGGCCACAGGCTCGTGAGCACCTGCCACAGGAACGGTCCCAGGAAGAACGTGAGGAACGCCACCACGGCCAGCGCCGTGCCCAACCCTGGCCGCTTCATCGCCGCCCCTCCTCGCGCCCCAGCCAGCGCAGCCACACCACCGCCAGCAGCACCACGCACAGGAACGTCGCCACCGACAGCGTGCTGCCGTACCCGAAGTCCCCGGAGCGCATCAGCGTCTTGTACGCGTAGATGCTCAGCGTCTCCGTCGTGTTCGCCGGTCCGCCCTCCGTCAGCACGTAGATGGCGTCGAACACACGGAACGCATCCAGCGACCGGAACAGCACCGCCAACAGCAGCGCGGGCTTCAGCAGGGGCATCGTGATGGACCGGAACTGCCGCCACCCCGACGCCCCGTCCACGCGCGCCGCCTTGTAGAGGTCCTCCGGAATGCCCTGCAGCCCCGCCAGCACCAGCAGCGCCACGAAGGGCGTCGTCTTCCACACGTCCACCAGGATGGCCGCGTGCAACGCATACCCCGGCGCCCCCAGCCAGTTGATCTCCGCCCCACCCAGCAGCCGGTTGATGAGCCCGTAGTCCGGGTTGAACATCCACGCCCACAGCCGAGCGCTCACCACCGTGGGAATCGCCCACGGCACCAGCACCGACGCGCGCAACAAGCCCCGCCCCGGGAACGCGCGGTTGAGCAGCAGCGCCAACGGCACCGCGAGCAGCAGCTCCACCGTCACCGCCACCGCCGTGAAGTACGCCGTGTTCCCCAGCGCGGACCAGAAGCGAACGTCCCCCATCAGGTAGGCGTAGTTCTCCAACCCAGTGAAGCGCCGCTCGCCGAACACCAGGATGAACCGGTGCAGGCTCAGCCATATCGCCGCCAGCACCGGGTACAGCGCCACCACGGCCAGCACCACCACCGCGGGCGCCACCAGCAGGTACGCCTGCCGCCGCTCCCGAGCCTGCGAACCCGCGCCCCTCATTCCTCCTCCGGAGGCTGCTCACCGGTCAGGTGATCCACCTGCTTCTGCGCCCGCGTGAGCGCCACCTCCGGAGTCCGCAGGCCCGCCACGGCCGCGGAGAACTCGCTCTGCAGCACGTCCGCGATGAGCAGGTAGTACGGCGTCACCGGCCGGGGGCGAGCCCGCACCAGCGCCTCCTTCAGGCTCGCGATGAACGGCTCCGCCGCACGCAGCTCCGGGTCGTCATACAGGGCCATCCGCGGCGGGTTGCGCGCGTAGTGCAGCGCCAGCACGCGGTTCGCCTCCGGCGACGTCAGGTGAGCGATGAGCCGGGCCGCGGCCTTGCGCCGCGCGGGCGAGACATGCGCGTTCACCGCGAGCTGCCACCCGCCCAGCGTTCCCCACCCTGGCTGTCCATCCTTCGTCGGCAGCGGCGCGATGCCCACCTTGCCCCGGATGGGAGAGCCCTCCGCCTGCGCCTCGCTCCACGCATAGGGCCAGTTGCGCATGAACACCGCGCGGCCCTCCTGGAACACGCGCCGCGACTCCTCCTCGCCAAAGCCCGTGACCGTGGGAGGAGACAACCCGTCCGCGATGAGCCCATGCAGGTACGCCAGCGCCTCGCGAGCGGCCTCCGTCTCCAGGAGCACGCGCCCGTCCTCGCCCAGGGATTGCCCGCCGTGGCCCCAGATGGCCTCGTACACGTTGCAGGTCAGGCCCTCGTACTGCCGGCCCTGCCACACGTAGCCCTGGATGCCGGGCGTCTTCGCCATCGCGTCGCGGGTGAAGCGCCGCAGCTCCTCGTAGGTGCGCGGCGCGCGAGGCACCAGGTCCGTGCGGTAGTAGAGGACGCCCACGTCCACGTACCAGGGCACCGCGTACGTGCGCCCGTTCATCACGACTGCGTCCACCGGCCCGGGCAGGAACTCCTGGCGCAGGCGCTCGGGGGGGAAGTCCTCGGACAGGTCCGCCACCCAGCCCGCGCGAGCGAACTCCGGCACCCAGACGACGTCCGCCACCAGCACGTCGAAGTCCGTGGCCTGGCCCTGCAACGACGTGAGGAAGAACTGGTGCGCCAGGTCCGACGAGTTCGGCAGCGCCTCCGTCACCAACTCCACGTCCGGATTGGCGCGCTCGTACTGCGCCAGCAGCTCACGGAACGGCTTCGGGTCACCCCACAGCGGCTGGAACTTGAAGACGATGCGAGTGCGGCCCCCCGTGCCCGCCTCCTCGGACGAGCGCCGGCAGCCTCCAACAGCGAGGCCCAGCGCGACAAGGAGGACAAGGAGGCGGCCCATGCGCCCGGATGACTCCAGCGCGAAGGCCCACCGTCAACGACAAGCCCCGCGCCCGGTCATCCAGGTGACACGGGCACCAGGGCCCCAAGCCCTGGAGCGAACAACCGCCGGGCCGTGGCCCCCACCGCGCGGCACGCGAGCGCATCCACCGCGCCGCCCACCAGCCCACCGGCCAGCGGCACCACCTTCGACAGGTTCACGACGCCCTTCTGCGACGCCTTGCTCACCAGCCGGAAGCCCACCGCGCGGTTGATGCTGCTCAGCGCATGCATCGGCACGGCCTCCAGCGCGCGCATGCCCAGCTGCTGGCTCACTTCGATACCGGCCTGCTTCACCACTTCCTTGCCAATGTCCCCCACGATGGCCAGCAGCGTGAGGGTCCGCACGCGGTCCTCCTCCACGTCATGCCCGTGGATGCGAGCAATGGCACCCACCAGCCGCGCCTGCACCATCCACGACACGCCCAGGCCCGCGGGCAGCGACACCGGCAGGGTGAGCAGGCCGCCCAGCCCGGCCAGGAAGCCCGTGGTGAACAGCTTCCCCGTCTCCCAGTGGATGAGCGAATTGATGCGCGCCTCGTGGTCCGCGTAGCGAGTGTCCCGCAGGTACTCGTCCGCCAGCCCCGTCGCGCTACACAGCGGCCCCAGACCATCGAAGCCCGCGTTCAGCACGGCGTTCACGACTTCCAGCGGCTTCGACATGCGTCCATCCTCCACGATGAGGCCAGCCCCGCATCCTAACCGGCGGAGGTCCCCTGCTGGAGCGGCCCCTCCTTGTCCGTCCTCCAGGCAGGCACGCGAACCCCATACGCGGCGTCCCACGCGAGCCTGCCGGCCCGTCGAGGTCCGAGCCATCCCACGCACGGGGTATGGCCAAACCCACGCAATGGGTTGAAGCATGAATTCTTGCCACGCGGCCGGCCTGAGACAGCATCCGCCGCCAATCCCAGACACCCCGAAGGAGCCCTGGATGTACGAGTATCACGTGGATGCCTTTGTCCCGCCCGCCCCCGGCTGCAACTCCACGGACCCAGGCTGGAACCCCAAGCGCTGCGGCGACTTCGCGAAGTTCCTCAACAACTACGCCGCGCAGGGCTGGAAGCTGCACTCCAGCGAGTACCGCGCCGTCACCGCGACCAAGGGCTGTGGCACCGCGACGGGCTCCTGGCTGGTGTGCGTCTTCGAGCGGACGAAGCAGGAATGAGCCCGGGCCCTCCGCCCTGGGAAGGCAACCCCTACTCCGCCCTCGCCCTCTTCCCCGAGGAGGCCCGCGAGCTCCAGGCCGCACCCTCGCCCCAGCCCACCCGCCTGCCCTGGTGGCTCAACCCGCTGTGCCTGGTCGCGGTGGGGCTGGTCCTGCTGTACCGCCACGCGGTGCCCCACCGTTGGAAGCGGCAGTGCATCTACACGCCCACGTGTTCGATGTACGGGCTCCAGTCCCTGAAGAAGTACGGCCTCTGGCGTGGAGGCCTCCGCACCCGGGCGCGCATCCGGCGCTGCAACGACGTGCTGTTCCTCGGGGGAACCGACCTGCCCTGAGGCGCCCTACTCCAGCGCCGGAACGGTCAGCTCCTTCGGCGGAACCCGCGGCAGGCGCACGGTGAACACCGTGCCCTCCGCCGCGGACGAACGCGCGTCCACCGTCCCGCCGTGCGCCAGCACCAGCTGCCGGACGATGTAGAGCCCCAGCCCGATGCTGCGCTCGGAGCGCCCCGCCGTCGTGCCGCGCTGGAGCGGCTCGAAGATGCGCGGGAGCATCTCCGGGGGAATGGGGTCCCCCCCGTTGCGCACGTTCACCACGACAGCGTCCTGCTCGCCCCGGCTCTCCACGCGCACCGGCGTGTCCTCCGGGCTGTACTTCAGCGCGTTGCCCAGGATGTTGGACAGCACCTGCGCCATCCGGTCGGAGTCCCACGCCCCCTGCCCGTCCCCCACCTGCTCCATCTGGAGGATGCGCTCCGGATGCGCCGTGCGCGCCTCCTCCACCACCTGCAGCGTGAGCGCATGGAAGTCGCACGGCGCCGCGTGCACCGGGATGCCGCCACCCATGCGCGCCTGCGTGAAGTCCAACAGGTCGCGAATCATCCGCGTGGCCCGCTCCGCCGCGGACAGGACGCGCGCCGCCGCCTTCGCGTGCCACGGCTGGATGTCGTCGCGCCGGAGCATCAGCGATGCGCCCGTGAGGATGGCGCCCAGTGGGTTGCGCAGGTCGTGGCTGACGATGCCAATGAGCTGCTGCTCGAACTCCACCCGCGCCTGCGCCTCGTGCACCAGCTTCTGCCGCTCCTCCTCCGCCCGCCGCCGCTCCGTGATGTCGCGCATGGCGCCCACGATGCGCCGCGCCTTCCCGCTCGCTCCGCGCAGGATGGAGCCCTGCGCCGCCACGTACGCGTACTCCCCGTCCTTGCGCAGCACGCGGTACTCGTCCTGCCACCGGTCTTCGTCCGAATCGAACGCCCGCTGCAGCCCTGACAGCACCCGCTCGCGGTCCTCGCCGTGGATGTGCCGGCGCCACCACGCCGCGTCCGCGTCCACCTCTTCCAGGGGGAAGCCGAAGACCTCCTCCGTCGCGTCGCCAATCCAGTGCATCGTGTCCGTCTGGAGATCCAGGTCCCAGATGGCGTCGAAGCTCGCGTGCGCCACCAGCTGGTAGCGCTCCTCGGAGCGGCGCAGCGCCTCCTCCGTGCGCTTGCGCAGCCGCACCCCTTCCGCCTCGCGCAGCGCCCGCCGCACGCTGGGGCCCAACCGCTCCAGCCGGTCCTTCAGCACGTAGTCCGTGGCGCCGCGCTTGAGCAGCTCGATGGCGCGGTCCTCGCCCAGCGCGCCGGACACGAAGAGGAACGGCGTGTCCGGACACACGGCCTTCGCCGCCTCCAGCGC
Source organism: Corallococcus sp. AB018 (assembly GCF_003986945.1). NCBI lineage: Bacteria > Pseudomonadati > Myxococcota > Myxococcia > Myxococcales > Myxococcaceae > Corallococcus > Corallococcus sp. AB018. The sequence continues at coordinate 86,855 of NZ_RAWR01000005.1, forward strand.
GCTCATCCCGTCGAAGCCCGGCACGTTGTAGTCCGACAGGATGAGGTCGAACTTCCCCTTCTCCAGCGCCGCGACGAAGGCCGCCCGCCCCTGCACGCACTCCAGCGTCGAAGGCAGCCCGCCCTCCTCCAACTGCGCGGCCACCAACTGCGCGTCCAGCGGGCTGTCCTCCAGCAAGAGGATGGACAGGGGCCGTTCCATCGAAGGCAGGGGCGTCAGGTCCAGCGCGGCACCGCCGCGTGCGTTCACTTGGGGGCTCCCGTCGTGCCGGGAGAGCCCGGCGGCGGCTGGTTCACCACCGCCCAGAACAACCCCAGCTCGCGCAACGCGGACACGAAGTCCGGGAAGGCCACGGGCTTCACCACGTAGGCGTTCACGCCCAGGCCGTAGCTGCGCGCCAGGTCCCGCTCCTCGCGCGACGAGGTGAGCATCACCACCGGCACCGCCTTCAGCTCCGGGGCGCCCTTCACCTTCTCCAGCACCTCCAGCCCGTCCACCTTCGGCAGCTTCAAATCCAACAGCACCACCGCAGGGTGGCCGTCCTGCCGGTTCGCGTACTCGCCCTTGCGGAAGAGGTAGTCCAGCGCCTGCTGTCCGTCGCGAACCACCACCACCTCGTTGGCCAGGTGCACCTCTTCCAGCGCCGCCAGTGTGAGCGCCACGTCGTTGGCGCTGTCTTCCACCAGGAGGATCCGCTTGAGGTCAATCACGCGTGCGTCTCGACTTTCTTCTCCACGGGAGAAGCGCGGGGCAGGGTGAAGGTGAAGGACGCGCCCTGCCCCACGGCGCCCTCCGCCCAGGTCCGTCCTCCATGGCGAGACACGATGCGCCGCACGTTCGCGAGCCCGATACCGGTGCCCTCGAACTCCTCGGCCGTGTGCAGGCGCTGGAAGACGCCGAACAACTTATCCACGTACTGCATCTCGAAGCCCACGCCGTTGTCGCGCACCCACACCGCGACCTCGCCTTCCGTCTCGCGTGCCCCCACCTCGATGAGGGCCTCCGGCTTGGGGCGGGTATACTTCAGCGCGTTCGCCAACAGGTTGTGGATGACCTGCCGCAGGAGCGACGGGTCGCCCTCCACCGTGGGCAGGCTCCCCACCCGCCACTCCACCTGCCGCCCGGTGGCCTCCGGCATCAGGTCGCGCCGGGCCTCCTCCACCAGCTGGCCCAGGTCCACCCGCGACTGGCGCAGCTCCGCCCGGCCCATGCGGCTGAACGCGAGCAGGTCATCCACCAGCGTGCCGCCCTGCTTCGCCGCGCCCGCGATGGTGGAGAGGTAGCCCTTCGCCACGTCGTCCAGCTTCGCGCCCGCCCGCCGCTCCAGCAACTGCGCGAAGCCGGTGATGTGCCGAAGCGGCGCGCGCAGGTCGTGCGACACGGAGTAGCTGAAGGACTCCAGCTCCTTGTTCGCCTCCTGCAGCTGGGCGGTGCGCTCGCGCACGCGCTTCTCCAGGCCCGTGTTCAGGTGGCGGATCTCCTCCTCCGCCTGCTTGAGGCTCTCCAGCGTGCGGCGCTCGTCGTCGATGTCCGTGTTGGTGCCGAACCAGCGGACGATGCGCCCCTCGCCGTCCCGCACGGGCCTGGCGCGCGACAGGAACCAGCGGTAGCTGCCGTCCGCGCGGCGCAGGCGGAACTGGTCTTCCCACAACGTCCCCTCGCGCAGGGCCGCGTTGAAGTGCTCCAGCACGCGCGCGGCGTCCTCCGGGTCGATCAGCTCGCTCCAGTCCTTCTCCCCCACCTGCGAGGGCGACGTCCCGGTGTAGTCGTACCAGCGCTGGTTGAACCAGAAGAGGCGCCCCTCCGGCTCCGCCATCCACGACAGCTGCGGGATGGAGTCCGCCAGCGTGCGGAACTGCTGCTCGCGCTCCTTCAGCTCCGCGGCCAGCGCCTCGATGCGACGGCGCGCCAGCACCTGCTCCGTCACCTCCCAGGACACGGACACGATGCCGTCCACCTTGCCCTCCGCGTTGCGCAGCGGCTGGAAGGTGAGGTTGAAGTAGCCCTCGGGCGCGTCCTGCCCCACGTCACGGCCCAGGCGCATGGGCACCTCGTGGCCGCGGTAGGTCTCGCCGGTGCGGTAGACCGCCTCCAACTGGGCGACCTGCCCCTGCTCGTTCAGCTCCGGCAGCGCCTGGCGCACGGTCAGCCCCAGGAGCGGCCGGGACCCGGTGAGCTTCAGGCGCAGGTCGTTGGCCATCTCGAAGACGAGCTCCGGCCCGCGCAGCACGGTGATGGCGGCGGGCAGCTGCTTGAGCACCGCGAACAGGTTGCGCCGCTCCGCCTGCGCCGTCTCGTACAGGCGCGCGTTCTCCAGCGCCACGCTGGCCATCTGCGCCAGCTGCACGGCGATGGTCTCGTCCTCCGCGTCGAAGTCGCCCTCCAGCTTGTCGGACACCTGCATCAGGCCCAGGTTGCGGCCGTCATGCCCCACCAGCGGCACCGCCAGGAAGCCCTTCAGGGGCAGCGCGGGCTGCGGCGCGGCGGGCGCTTCCGAGTAGGCCGCGTGCTGACGCAGCTCCGCGCGCGTCAGGCGCAGCGGCCGGTTCTCCTGGCACACCCGGGCGAAGAGTCCGCGCTCGTCCACGCCCACCTGGGCGGCGCCGGGCGCCTGCGGATCATGCTCCACCGCGGACAGCGCGCCGAGCGTCGGCGCGTCCCGTCCATCCGCCACCCGCACGAAGGACTGGTTCGCGCCAATCAGCTTGCGCGCCTTGAGCGTCACGAGCTCCAGGATGGCCGGCACGCTGCCCGCCGCGTTGAGCGCCAGGCTCGCGCGCGACAGGCCGCGAAGCTGCTCGGTGCGGCGCAATTCGCCCGCCATCAGACGGGTCCGCTCCGCGTCGGCGCGCTTGCGAGCGGTGATGTCCTGCACGGTGCCCACGAAGCGCACCGGCTTGCCGTCATGGAAGTGCGTGCGGCCCGTGGCGCGCACCCAGCGCTCCACGCCGTCCTTCAACCCCACGGTGCGGTAGGCCACGTCGTAGTCGCCCCTGCCCGTGGGGTCCCAGCTGAGCGCGATCGCGCGCTGCACGGCGTCCCGGTCCTCCACGTGCAGGCCCGCGAGGAACAACTCGTAGGACGACTCCGAATCTTGCGGCAGGCCGAAGAGCGCCTTGCAGCGCGCGTCCCACCTGAGTTCGCCCGTCACCACGTCCATGTCGAAGGTGCCCAGCGCCGTGGCCGTCAGCGCCAGACGCAGGCGCTGCTCGCTGTCCGCCAGCGCGGCCTGCTGCTTTCGCAAATCCTGCGTGAGCGCCTCCGTGTGCCGGCGCGCGCGCACGAACTCCGTCACGTCGGTGGCCAGCGTGATGATGCCTGACGCGGTGCCGTCCACCTCCACCATCGGGTGGTAGATGACGTTGAAGAAGACGGAGTCCGGCTGGCCGTCGCGCACCAGCTTCACCTCGAACTCCGGCCGCACGAAGGGCTGCCTCGTGCGCACCACCCCGCGCAGCACCTCCATGACCTCCGGCTGCGAGGCCATCTCCGGGAACACGTCCGTCAGCGCCTGTCCCGGCGTCACCCGCCTGCCCACCAGCAGCTCGTAGTAGGGGTTCGCCAGCTCGAAGACGAAGTCCGGCCCGCGCGTGATGGAGATGCCCACCGGGGCCTGCATGAAGAACGCGTGCAGCCGCTCGCGATGGACGGCCTCCAGGGCGTCGCGCTCGCGCTCGCGCAGCGACTCCTCGCGCCGCTGCACGGCTTCGCGCGCCAGGTGCAGCTCCACGAACATGGACACCTTCGCCAGGAGGATTTCAGGCCGCAGCGGCTTGCGCAGGTAGTCCACCGCGCCGTGCGCGTACGCCGCCAGCCACTCCTTCTCGTCGCCGTCGCCCGCGGTCATCAGCAGCACGGGCGTGCGGCGGCTGCGCTCGCGCTCGCGCAGGAGGCCCAGCACCTCCACGCCCGTCATGTCGCCCAGGTTCATGTCCATCAGGACGGCGGCGAAGTCCTCGTCCAGCACGCGCCGCAGGGCCTCGCGTCCGGAGGTGGCGCGCACCAGCCGCTGCCCCAGGGGCAAGAGGATGCCCTCCAGCGCCAGGAGGTGGCCGGGCGTGTCGTCGACAATGAGGATGCTGGCCCTGGGAGAAGACGCGGGCACGGATGCGGCGGCGGAGGACATGGTGGAGGCTCGGGGGACGGGCTCCTCTTCCCTTTAGGCTGACGGGCACTCGGCGGGGGACGGGCCCGGCTTCGGTGTGTCGCCCGTTGACGGCAGGACAACACTCCACGCCGCAACCTGCCTCCTGCCTCCCGTCGATTCCAGAAGAACCCTCGGGAGTTGCCCGTTTCACGCCTTCCCGTCCGCCAGGAGACCCACCAGGAGGGCGCCCGTCCCCCAGGCTGCACCTCGTTGGTGCTTCAGGTTTCCAGTCGATCAGGGCGAGGACAGGCGTCGCAGGGACGTCATGGGGAATGGCGCCCAGAAGGGCGTCGCCAGGCTCTCCCCTTCCAGCGGGAACCAGGCCCCGTCCCTTCCCGCCAGGACGTGGAAGTCCTGCGCGGGGGTGAAGCCCTGGCCCACGAGCGCCATCCGTTCACCCTTCGCGTTGGTGGCTACGTCCAGCACGAGCACCGTGTGGCCGGGGCTGCCGCCCAGGACGAAGAAGTCCCCGGGGCGCAGCTGCTCCCGCGTGGGACGGGAGCCTTCCGCTTGGATCGACAGGGTGCCTGCGTAGGTGAAGAGCAGGTTCAGGTAGTTCCGGAAGGCCGCCCGCGAGCTGTCCGCCGCCGCGCTCCCCGGCACCCACGTCACCTTCGAGCCGGAGACGCGCGCCCGCTCCCCGGCCGCGTACTTGGGCCAGGACGCCAGGTGGCCGCTGGTGAAGCGGTAGGCGATGCGCTCCGACTGGCCGGACGCCCAGCGCCACTCCGCGTGAAGGCGCAGGATGGAGTCCGCGCACTGCTGGAGGTTCGCGGTGCCCACGTCCAGCTCCCCCACCGCCGCCAGCCGGGAGTCGGAGGCCGCCAGCACGGTATTGCCCTGGAAGTCGCGCACGGGGGAGCCATCGGAGCGCAGGGGCAGGCCGCGCAACCAGGCGCCAAAGGAGCCCGCCTCCAGGGGCATGCGCGCGTAGCCCTCCGGAGGCGCGAAGGTCTCCTCCAGCGAGCGCACCTGGGCGGAGGCTGGCAGCCACGGGTAGCGCGTCCGCTCCTCCGCCGTGGGAGCACGGGTCGCGACCTTCGCCCGTCCGGCCGCTTCACAGCTCGCCAGCGGCAGCGCGACGGTGAGCAGGGTGGCCAGTGCCAGCAGGGGGCGGAAGGTTCCCATCGCGTTCAAGAGGCGGACTCCAGGAGGACGGAGGCCGGGGAAAATCCCGGGCCATGCCCTGGGACACCGTACGCGGGCCGCGGGGTCCTTTCGTTGAACGTGGATCCACGAGGGCACCGGAGGAGTTCTTCGCTGGACGCTCGCCATGCCGGGCAGGTGCGCCCCGGGGGCCGAGCACTACCTTTTGAAAGCCATGCACCGTCGGGCAAGCCTCGTGCTGCTCAATACGCTGTCCCTGTCGCGACTGCCGCTCGCCGCGGTGTTCATCGCGGTGTCGGACCTGCGCATGAGGGCCTTCCTGGTGGTGCTGGCGGCGGCGACGGACTTCCTGGACGGCTGGATTGCCCGGCACCGGGGACTGGCCACGCGCATGGGAGCGCTCATCGACCCGGTGGCGGACCGCGCCTTCATGGTGACGGCCTTCATCGTGTGTCTGCTGGACGGGCTCATCGACCCCGTGGAGCTGACGCTGCTGCTCCTGCGGGACATCGGCACGGCCATCGGCTTCATCGTCGCCAGGGTGCGGCCGGACATGCGGGCCGTCGAGCTCAAGGCGCGGATGCTGGGCAAGGTCGTCACGACGTTGCAGCTCGCGGTGTTGCTGTGCGTCCTGCTCTACCCGCCGCTGGTGCGGCCGCTCGTGGCGCTCGTCGCGCTGCTGTCGCTGGCGTCGGTGGTGGACTACACGCGGGCGGTGTGGCGTCAGCGTCAGCGCCGGGAACTGCCGCCGTCACGGCCGTCCTCGCACCTTCCCCATGGGCCCACGGGTGCGCCCATGGGGTCCGTGCGGGAGTGACGCGAAGGCCTCACGCGGGCACGGCGCGCATGTCCGCGGACAAGGCCAACCGGGCGCGTTCGCGCTCCATGGCGGCGCGCTCGCCGTCGGACAGGGCGTCCCAGACCTCGTCCATCGTGTCGAGCAGCGCATCCGCTTCGGGTGAATCCCCGCCGGGCGCGCAGGCGCGGACGAGGGCCAACTTGTGCAACAGGGTTCGGTATCGGTTGTAGACCGTCATCGTCCGGGAGACGCGGACGGGGCCATGCGGCTGACGGAGGGGCCGGGGGCTACCGGCGGCGTTGAGTCTCGGCGTCGCGCCGGGCCTCGGCGCCGGTCAGCACGGCGATCTCCCGCGTGTGGCTCCGGCCCACCAGGTTCACGGTGGCGCGCACACGCTCGCCCTCCTTGAGCTCCGTCACACCGATGTCCTCACCGTCGCGGACGACGCGCGTCTGGGTGCTGATCTCCAGCGGCAGGCGTGAGCCATCGTTGTCTATGACGACCACCGTGTCGGACACCGAGCGCACCTTCCCCCGGTAGATGGCGTCCACCACCGCGACGCCCTGCGAGGCGCCAGGAGCGGAGGGCTTCGCCGTGGAGGGAGCCCCTGTCCCCGTGTTGCCCGTCCCCCCCGTGCCCGAGTTCGTCTCCGGGCCCGGGTTGGGCGGAGTCGTCTGTCCCTCCGGGTTTGGCTCCGCGCTGGGGCTGTTCGGATCCGACCCAGCCTCGGTGCCCTGCGCGGGCGTGGTGCCAGGAGCCGTCCCAGCGGGAGCCTGCGTGTTCGTCCCGGAGCCGCCCGTCCCCGGCTGCTGCTGCGGCACGGGCGCCGGAGCTTGCGGCGTGGCCGCGGGAGTCCGCGGCGTGATGACTCGCGCACCCGCGGGAGCAGGAGTCTCCTCGGACGCCGCGTCATCCTCCATGCCGCCGGATGGAGTCCCGGCGCACATCAGCAGGCAGGCCAGCCCCGCGATCCCCAATCCCAGCCAGGTGTCTCGCTTCATGCGCCGCGTGCCTCCCTTCGTGGGAAGGTGCACGCGCACGCGGCGCGAACCACCCGCCCGGAGGACTTGCGGTCGCCTGCCCGCCCGGGCTGCCAACCCACGACCCGGCGCCTGCTCGGGAAAAGGAAACGCCCCCGGTCCCACGAAGGGACGCGGGGGCGTCAGGCCCACGGGCGCGAAGGCGCGCGGTTACGGCAGCGGGAGCGGACCGCCGCCCTGGGGCAGCGTGCGCGCCAGCTCCACGGCCTTGGCCGCCTGCACCAGGCCATACCCGTACTTCTCGTCCTTGCCCGGCGTCGTCTTGTCGTCCTTCGCCGTCTTCTCCAGCACCGCGCGCACGTGCGCGGCGCTCAGGTCCGGCCGGGCGCTGAACACCAGCGCGGCGACGCCCGACACGTGCGGGGTGGCCATGGAGGTGCCCGACTCGCGCTGGTAGTCCAGGCCGGTGATGGACACCGTCACATCCTGGCCCAGCAGCTTCTTGAGGGACGCGCCGGCCGCCATGGACACCGACACCGTGGGCACCCAGTGCGAGTTCGAGGAGCCCAGCGTGAAGGTGCCCTCCGCGTCGTCCGCCACGTTGTTGCCGATGATGACCGCGCGGGCGCCGGCCTGGATGACGTTGCGCGCCTTCTCCTCGAAGAACAGGTCGCCGCGGTCCACGTACGCGACGAAGCCGTCGCAGGTGGCGGTCTCACCGCACGCCGCCCGGTCCGCGCCCAGGCCGCAGTTGACCAGCCGGCCCGTGTACGTGCCCTGCGCGGTGTACGTGAGCGGCGACGAGGTGACGGGCGCCGACGCCGCGGTCACCGAGGACAGCGACGCCGCCCCCAGCACCGTGGCGCTCAGCACGTTCACGCCGGGCCCCACCACGGACAGCTCCTGGCCGAACTGCGAGAAGGGCGCGTACTCGCCCTGCAGGTCCACCGCGCCCACCGCCATCACCGACGGCAGGTACGCGGCCGGATACGCGATGCCGCGCTTGCCGTCGTTGCCGCTGGCCGCGACGGACAGCATGCCGTTGCCGTTCTCCCAGACCTTCTCGAACATGAGCTGCTCGGTCTCTGACGGATCCGGCGCGCCCAGCGACAGCGAGGCAACCCTCGCCCCTTGTGAATGGCACCAGTCCACCGCCGCGATGACGTCATCCGTGCGGCCGCCGCCGTCCGTGTCCAGCACGCGCGCGACGAGCAGCGACGCGCCCGGCGCCACGCCCACCACGCCGTTCGGCTCCTCCCCGGGCGCCACGCGCGCGCCGGAGCCCGCGCCGAACTGCGCCAGGATGGTCGCGGACACGTGCGTGCCGTGGCCGCCGCCCACCTTCACCACGCCCTGGGACACGCTCTGGTCGGACGGGTCGTCATCGTCGTCGACGAAATCCTTGCCCATGACGAACGCCGCCTTCAGCTCCGGGTGCTTGCTGTCCCAGCCGCTGTCGATGACGCACACCTTCACGCCCTCGCCCGTGGGCGCGCCAGGGTCGATGACGCCGTCGTTGTTCGCGTCCCACAGCTGGGGGACCTGGATCAGCTTCAGCCCTTCGGTGTACTCGCCCACCGACCCCTGCGTGCTGTACGCGCCCTGCCACGACGCCAGCGGCGGGGGCGTGGGCAGCCCCAGCGCGCGCACGCGGCGGTTGGGCGTCACGGAGAGCACGTCCGGGTGGAGCTTCAGCGCGGAGATGGCCTCCGGCGACAGCCGGGCGGACACCACGTTCATGTTCGGGATGCGGCGCTTCACCGTGCCGCCCTCGCGCTCCACGGCCGCCGCGATGTCCGCCGAAGCTGCCAGCGCGCTCGCGGACACCTTCGACTTGTAGGTGATGATGACGCCGTCCGGCGCCGTGTCCGTGCTCAGCGGGGAGACGCCCGGCTTCGGCAGCGACACCTCCGCGGTGCCAGGACACGCCTGGGGCAGGACATCGATGGGTTCGGGGTCGCTGCCACAGCCGCTCGCCACCAGTCCGGACAACCCGAGCCCAAGCCAAAGCCAACGCTTCATGGGGTGTATCTCCTTCGCCCGGCCAACGTGGATTACCGCGCCGTGACCTGCCGCCCCCGAAAAGGGGGCCGGGAAGAACGGGCCGACCCTGCTTCCCGTTCCCCAGACGATTTAAGCATGGACGCAGCACGACTGCTCGGGCGGCTGTCGTGCGCCCGACGGCCATCCGGTGCCGGTCCATCGTGAGGCGCTCAACGCTCGTGGGGAGCGCCTCGTTCGCGGCAGGACCTCCGGCCCGGCATGACGCACCGTGCCCGGCCACCTGGCAGGACGTCAGGCGTCGGAAGGATCCACGCCGAAGATGCGCTGGGCATCCACGGCATAGGCCGCCAGCTGACGCTCGGTCTCCGCGGCGTCCCACCCCAGGAGAGGCGCCATCACCTCCGCGGCGCGGACGGCGGCGGCGCGGCCCTGGTCGCGCGTCTCGAACGCGACCTTGAGGCGGCGGATGAGCAGGTCCGCCAGCGTCTGGACCATCTCGTGGGACACGCCCCAGGCGGCCTCGGCGCGGCGGTAGGGCAGGCCCTCCACCAGCGGCTCGGCCAGCGCGGGCGACTCGCGAGTGAGCGCCCACACCGCGTGCCAGCGGCTGCCGTATGCGCGAACCAGGTGTTCGCCCGTGGCGGCATCCCCCACCTCCTGCTTCGCCGCCGCGAGCTCCGCGTCCAGCTTGAGGATGTCGCCGCCCGGCAGGGGCTGCTCGTGGGTGACGGGCTTCTTGTGCGGTCGGGACAGGTGGCGCTCCACGGCGTTGACCACGTCGCGGGCCATGACCCGGAAGGTGGTGAGCTTGCCGCCGCTGATGGCCAGCACGCCGGACGGGCTCACGTCGATGGAGTGCTCGCGGCTCGCGCTGCCCGCGTCGCTGTTGCCGTGGTAGCCGCTCGCCGCGAGCGGGCGGATGCCGGCCCAGGCGCTGACCATGTCCTCGCGGGTGAGGTTCGCCTCGGGGAAGAAGGCGTTGGCGGAGGAGAGCAGGTAGGCCACGTCCGCCTCGCTCGCGCGCACCTCGGCCGGATGGGCGCGGGTGGCGGTCTCCGTCGTGCCAATGAGGGTGAACGCATCCGCGGGCAGGATGAACATCACGCGGCCATCCACGGGAGACAGGAGCGTGAGCGCATCCCCGATGTTCAGCCGCGAGCGGGGCACCGCGATGTGCACGCCCTTGCTGCCGCGCACCGCGGGCCCCGTGCGCTCCTGCTGCGACGAATCCAGCTGGCGGATCTCATCGCTCCAGGGCCCGGTCGCGTTGACGACGGCGCGAGCGTGCACGGTGTGCTCCAGGCCGGTGAGGTGATCCATCACCACCGCGCCCTTCACCTTGCCGTCCTCCAGCACCAGCCGCTTCACGGAGGCGTGGTTGAGCACCACCGCGCCGGCCTCGCTCGCGCCCAGCGCGTTGGCCAGCGTGAGGCGAGCATCGTCGGTGGCCGCGTCGTAGTAGCGGGCGCCGCCCTTGAGCCCCTCGGAGCGGATGCCGGGCTCGGCCTCCACCAACTGCTTGAGCGACAGGCGCTGATACGCCTTCACGTTCCGGAACAGGGACAGGGCGTCGTACAGCATCAGGCCCGCGTTGAGCTTCCAGCGCGGCACGCGAGCCCCTTCGTAGACGGGCCAGATGAAGGCCAGCGGGCGCACCAGGTGAGGCGCCAGGTGGAGCAGGCGGCGCCGCTCGATGCTCGACTCGAAGACGAGCCCCAGGTGGCCATGCTCCAGGTAGCGCAGGCCACCGTGGATGAGGCGCGACGAGCGGCTGGACGTCCCGCTGGCGAAGTCCTCGCGCTCCACCAGGGCCACCTTCAGGCCCCGCAGCGCCGCGTCCCGAGCAGCACCCGCCCCCGTCACCCCGCCGCCAATGACGAGCAGGTCGAACGACTCACTCCCCAGCGCACGCAGACGGTCGGCGCGCGAGGGCGGGGCGGGAACCTCGGTAGAGGCAGGCAGGGAACGAAGAACGGCGGATTCGGAACGCACGTGACGAGTCTATGACGGGAAGTCTGTGGCCGCAGCGGATTCCGATGCAATGCGTCAAGCGGTCCACGGGGTCATGGGACTGGGCGGCAAGGAACTGTCTGGCAGCGGGCGGCGGAGGCCGCCTTGCGTGTCGTGGGGAGGACGGATAGGCAGGCAGCCGCCTCACCTCCCCCGTCCTGGACGCTCCGCCGCCGTACCCCGAACCGCCGTGTGGGATACCCGAGACCGACGAGACCTGGCGTTCCTGGGACTGTGGGTCCTGGTGTACGGGCTCGCGGTGGCGCCGGTGCTGCACGCGGTGGTGGGACACGGCGGAGGCCTGGGGCGCCACGAACACGGCGTCAGCACCCACGTCCACCGAACCCAGGCCGCATGTGACGCGACCCGGGCCGCGTGTCCGACGGAGTCCGAACAGGGCACGCCGGAAGGAGCGAAGCAGGGCCACGGCCACCAGCACCTGACGGGCTCGGTGGAGCACCTGCTGGCGGTGGCGGCGAGCTGGACGGTGTTCGTGCCGCCGAAGTTGCGCTGGGTGTCCTGGCGCGTGGAGCCGGAGCGAAGCCCGGAGTGGTCACCGGGTCAGCGGTTGCGGTCCGCGGCGATGCCGCAGGGCCCCTAGCCCCCGTCGGACTTCCGGAAGGATGACTCGCGAGCATGCGGACCGTCTGGCCCAGGCCAGACACGGGCCTGCGTGAGCGTGTGTCCTCGAGCCCCGTCTGTCTTTCAACCCGCACGCTCCGGAACGCGTCCCGACGCGAGCCGGGGACGTGCCGTCGTCTCCTCGTGTCGTCCCCACCGTGACCATGTTGCTCATCGCGTTCGCCACGCTCTCGACGAGTCTTCCCTCGGCCATGCCCGCCGCACAGGAAGAGCCGCGCCAGGAAGTCACCGGTCACGTGGAGACAGAAGCCACGCCGGAACATCAGCAACCCGAGACACAACAGCTCACGGAGGCCACCGGGAAGCAGCGGTCCACGGTGGTGCGAGGCACACGTCCGGCCCAGAGCGCCGCCGAGGTCACCATCGGCCGGGACATCCTCGACACGGCACCGCGAATGAACGCGACGGACGTGCTCCGCGTGGTCCCGGGCCTCGTGGCCTCGCAACACAGCGGCGAGGGCAAGGCACAGCAGCTCTTCCTCCGAGGCTTCGACGCGCTCCACGGCCAGGACGTGGAGCTGAACGTCGGAGGCCTGCCGGTGAACGAGGTGAGCCACATCCACGCGCTCGGCTACGCGGACACCAACTTCATCATCCCGGAGCTCGTCCAATCGCTGGAGGTGACGGAGGGCTCCTACCGCGCGTTCCAGGGTGACTTCGCGGTGGCGGGAACGGTGCGCATGGACCTGGGCGCCCGCGAGAAGGGGGTGGAGTTCGCCGGCACGCTGGGCCAGTTCAACATGCGCCGGCTCGTCGTGACGGTGCGCCCGGGCGAAGACCCCGGAACCTTCGCGGCGGCGGAAATCGGAGAGAGCGACGGCTTCGGCCCCCAGCGAGGCTACGGCCGGGCCACCCTGCTCGCCCAGGCGAACCTGGACCTGGGCCACGGCCTGAGCGCGCGAATCCTGGGAGGAAGCTACGTCACGCGCTTCGACTCCCCCGGAGTGGTGCGCGAGGACGACCTCGAAGCCGGGCGCCGCACCTTCTACTCCGGCTCCTTCGACCGCCAGGGAGGCACGGTCTCCAGGCACCAGCTGCTCATGGGCGTGGACCTCCCGCGCGAGGGCACCGCGCGCACGCGCCTGGAGGCCTTCGGAATCCTCTCGGACCTGCGCCTGCGCAACAACTTCACGGGCTACCGGGTGGACGACCGGGGCGACGGCCTGGAGCAGACCCACGACGGCTCCACCCTGGGCCTGCGAGCCGAGCACCGCCGCCAGGTCACGCTCTTCGACCGCCCCGTAGCGTTGGAGCTGGGCCTGGGAGGAAGGCGCGACGGCATCCACCAGACGCAACGCCGTTACCGCGAGACGGACGGCACCTTCTTCGCGGAAGAAGTGGACGCGAACATCACCCAGACGGACGTCTGGGGTTACGCCGAAGCCAGGCTCCCACTGGGACGCTGGGCCTTCCGGCTGGGAGGCCGCGCGGACGCGCTGGGCGTGGAGGTCTTCGACGCGCTCGCCTTCCGAGACCCGCGCTACTACGACGGGCAGGGCTACTCGCGCAGCGCCTTCGGGGTGCACTGGGGCGCGAAGGCTGGCGTCGAATACGCGCTCACGGACACCTGGGCCCTCTTCGCCAGCTACGGAGACGGCTTCCGTTCCCCGCAGGCGCGAAGCCTCGCGGAAGGAGAGCAGGCGCCCTTCGTGAACGTGCACGGCGCGGAGCTGGGCACGAGGAGGGATGGAGAACGTCTGTCCTTCCAGGCGAGCGTCTTCGGCTCGCAGGTAGCGGACGACTTCTTCTTCGACCACACGGTGGGCACCACCGTCTTCACGGGAGAGACGCTGCGCACGGGCATCTCCGCGTCCCTGCAGGCGCGTCCGCTCGAAGGCGTCACGGCCGCGCTGAGCGCCACGGTGGCGAACGCGACGGTGACGAAGACAAACGCGAAGCTCCCCTACTTCGCGCCGCTGGTCGCTCGATCGGACATCGGTTGGGAGAAGCCGCTGCCCGGCATCGACTCCGTGCTGTCGCTAGGTACGGGCCTCACGCTCATCGGGCCCAGGCCCCTGCCCTACGACGAATACAGCCACACCGTGTTCCTCGCGGACGTGCAGGCAGCGCTGCGCCGGGGCGCGCTCGCGCTGCGGCTCGACGTGAAGAACCTGCTCAACACGCGCTGGCGCGACGGCGAGTTCGTCTACAGCTCGCGCTTCGACCCCACCGCCCAGCCAAGCCTCGTTCCAGCCAGACATTTCACCGCGGGGGCACCACGCGTGGCCTCGCTCACCCTGGAGGTCCACCTGTGATGAACCCGATTGCACTGGCCTTGACCGTGGCCCTGATGAGTCTGGGCTGCGGAGGAAAGACCGAAGCGGAGCGCCGCACCTTCGCCGTGACGATGACGGCGACAGCGCCCACGGCCCCCAACGAGTACGGCTGGACGGTGACGCCCGAAGCCGCGCAGCTCTCCGTGGGCTCGGTGCGCTTCTTCGAGGGCCGCGTGCTGCTGTCGCAACGCCTGCCCCGCTTCGACTGGTACTCGCTCATCGGGGGCACCGCGCACGCGCACCCCGGCCACTACGTCCCGGGCGACGCGCTGGGCGAGGTGTTGAACACCCGGACCGTGGATCTGCTCGCGGGCGGCAACCTGGGTGACGCCAACGCCGTCACCGGTGCGTACGGCTCACTGGAACTGACGCTCGTGACGCCCACAGCGGCCACGGACGCACAGAACGTCCTCGGAGGCCACCAGGCCCACGTGCGAGGCACCGCGACCCACACGTCCGGAGCCACGGTGCGCTTCGACGCGACGGTGGATCTGCCCAAGGCCATCGAAGGCGTGCGCTTCGAGCGCGACCTCCAGCAAGAGGCCGGCTTCGTGCGCATCGCGGTGGATCTGGGGACTTGGATGGACCGCATCGACTTCGCCACCGCGTCGCTTCCTGACGCGGCTGGCGTTTCCACCTTCCCCGCCAACAGCCAGGCCCAGAACGGCCTGGTGCGCGGCGTGGAAGACACCAGCGCCTACGTCGTGACGTGGGTGGAAGGAGCAGCGGAATGAGGAAGCATTGGCTGATGGGAGTGTCCTGCCTGGCCCTGGTCGCCTGCTCGTCGGGTCAAGGCAACGTGACGTTCACCGCGTACGGGGAGGACTTCATCGAAAAGGAGATCCCCGCCAGCGCCTTCGAGGACGGCTGGACGGTGAAGTACACCAAATTCCTCGTGAAGCTGAGCGAGGTGAAGGTCGCCAACCACGAGGGAGAAACCGCCGCCGAGCAGACGGCCGCGAAGGTCTACGACGTGCACCGTCCGGGCCCCGTGGACGTCGCGAAGTTCAGCGACCTGGCCGCCGAGGAATGGGACGAGGTGAGCTACGCCATCGCCCCCGTCACGAACGCCACCGCCGGTAATGCGGACGCGGAGGACGTGACGCGGATGAACACCGAAGGCTGGTCCGTCTACGTCGAGGGCACGGCCACCAAGGGTGCGGCGACCAAGCGCTTCCACTGGGGCTTCGCGACCAACACCCTCTACGAGCACTGCGAGAACGAGGACATCGGCAACGGCGTCACGGTGCCCAAGGGCAGCACGGAGACGGTGCAGCTCACCATCCACGGCGACCACTTGTTCTTCGACGACCTCCAGTCGCCGGACGCGAAGATGCGCTTCGACGCCATCGCCGCGGCGGACAGCACGGGCGTGGTCGGCCCGGATGGCGAAATCACCCTGGATGAGTTGGGCCTGGTGAACCTGACGACTCTGCCCTCGGACCAGTACGGCACGGGAGGCGCGGGCAGCGTGCGGACGCTGCGCGACTTCGTGACGGCGCTCGTGCGAACCGTGGGCCACTACCGCGGCGAAGGCGAGTGTTCGCCGCGCGTCCGCTAGGACAACGCCCCCGGAGGGGCCGGCCCGAACGCGCGGCCGGCCTCTCCCGTTTCACTCAGCGCTTCGAGGAATCATCCCCGCCCGTCATGCCCCCACCGCCGTGCGACGGCATGTTGGACGGCGGGTTCGGAGGACGGTTCGGGTTCATCTGGTTGGAGCGGTTGTCCTGGGCGGACTTGTGCTCCGGGCGCTCGGGGTTCTTCGTGTTGGAGCGCTGATCATTCGGGTTCGGGGTCTTGTGCTTGCTCATCGTGCGGCGTCCTCCGTGTGTCCGGACATGGGCGCCCGGACGGAAGGCACGGTAGGGAGACGCCTCCAGGAAGCGCAGGGGCCCAGCGGGCGCTGCCTGGTGTCCAGCACCGGTCGCTCGGACTGCCCTCCCCGTCCAGGGATCGCTCGCCGCGGTCTCCTCCGGATGCCAGGGAGGATGCGAATGCCTACTCCTTGACCCCGGGGAGGTGCGGCGCGTGAAGACCGTGACCTACGAGCGCAGTGGCCAGACGAACACCGGGGCGCAGGCGCTGCGAGTGGAAGGCCTCAAGCACCTGCGAGTCCTGGAGCAGGGCGAACCGGTGGTGGAGCGGGACCTGACGCCAGAGGAGATCCGCCGCCTGGCCCCGTTGCTGGAACCCCTGCAGCAGGAGCCCGAACCCGCCGCCCTCGCGCCCCAAGCAGGAAGCCCGGACATCCTGGCGGTGACCCTGGCCTTCGAGGACGAGGAGACGCCCCGGTTGAGGCTCGCCACCGAGCGGCTGCCCGCGAAGGGAGGCGGGTATGATCGCCTGCTCGCGGAGCTGGACGCCCTGCTGTCGGCGGAGCTCCACGCGCGAGCCCCTCGCCACGCCCACGCCGTCCTCCCCCACCAGCTCCGTCACGATGAATGACGGAGGCCGTACGGTCCGTGAGGGCCGCGTCGCCCGGGGCACAGCAGGGGAGCAGCCGGGGCCGGTTGCCCTGGAGGCCCGGTTCTGACAGACAAGAAGCATGAAGCGCGTGCAGTTCTCCGTGCACCGCACGGTTGGAGAGGCACGGATGCTGGCGGGGGCCCTGGAATTGGCCGGGCTCTCGGTCGACATCCGCGGCGAGTCCCTGGTCCCACTGAGCGGAGAGATTCCCAGCACCGAGGCCTGGGTGGAACTGTGGCTGTGGCCCCAGGAACTGGAAGCCGGGCGCCAGGTCCTCGCGGAGCTCCAGGCCAACCAGGAAGCCGCCAGCCGTTCTGTGACGTGTCCACGCTGTGGCGAGGAGAACCCCGCCAACTTCGAACTCTGCTGGAGCTGCGAGCTGGAACTGCCGTCGGGGCTGCGCCCACACCTCCGGGCCGTCTAGAAACGCCCCATGAGCGACCCAGCGAACGAACCGGAGGAGCGGAGCGGCCGACGCCGGAACCAGGGTCTCCGGGGCGTCATCTGGGTCTGCGGGGCGGCGCTCGCCATCCACGTCATTCCCCTGTTCCTGCCCCGCGACATGCCCGAGCAGGAACTGGCCATCGCGAGGGCCACGGAGAACGTGGAGGGCCGCCTGCGGTTCCTGGTGCCCCTGAAGCACAACGACAAGGCAACGGCGGCGGACCTGCGCGAGGCGGCCGAGCTCCTGCGAGAAGGAGCCCCCGCGGAAGCGCACGACCTGGCCCTGGAAGCCGAGCGGAGGGACCCGAACGCCCTGGAGACCCAACTCCTGCTCGCGCGCATCTGCGACCGGGAGCGGATGTCCCGCTGCGTGGACCAGTCGCTCGAAAAGGCGCGGAAGCTCGCGCCGGCGGACCCAAGGCCGGAGCTGCTCCAGGCGGACCTGAGCGAGGCGAAGGGCGACGTCGGCGGAGCCACGGAGGCCCTGTCCCGAGCGTACAGCCACACTCCAGGCGATCCCCTCATCGGCATGCGCTACGGCCGGCTGCTCAGCCGGATGGGCAAGCCCGAGGACGCCCTGAAGGTCTTCACCTCCCTGGAGGGCAAGGTCCCCACGGCCCGGCTCCTGGTGGAACAGGGGCTGGTGCTGACCAAGAATGGCCGGAGCCGCGAAGCCGTGGGGCTGTTGCAGCAGGCAGTGCAGAAGGACCCGAAGCTCACGGAAGGCCACTTCCAGTTGGGCATCGCCTGGTTCGAGCTGGGGAACGAGACCGCCGCCGAGGAGGCCCTTCGTCAGGCGGACCGCCTGGACGTGTCCGACACGCGGGCGCTGGGCACCCTCTGCACCCTCCAGGTGAAGGCGGGAAAGCTCGAGGGAGCACGTCAGACGCGCACGGACCTGGAGCGGCGCTTCCCACAGCGGATGGACGCCATCCGGGAGCAGTGCCGACTGCCGTGAAGTTCAGCGCGGCTCCTGCCCCCGAATCTGGCGCAGCATCCGCGCCGCGGCGATGACCGGCGAGTCCACGGACCCGTCGGCCCGTTCGGTGCGCACCACCGCCTGGAGGAAGGGGATTGCCTCTTCATCCCGGCCCTGCTGGAAGAGCAACTCCCCCAGCGCGAACCGTGCCTGGGTGAGGAGGACCAGGTCCTCCGCCGCCACGGCCGCATCGATGGCATCACTCAGCGCGGACTCCGCCAGTTCGGGCTGTCCGCGTCCAAGCAGCTCGCGGGCGCGCTGCAGGTATTCAAGGGTATTCATGGGGCACGGTCCCCGAGCGGAGAAGACGGCAATGGAAGACAAGCGCCTGGTCGAGCTGGAAATCCGCTACACGCAGCAGCAGGAGCTGCTGCAGGAGCTGAGCGACGTGCTCTACCAGCAAGGGCGCGTCATCGACGCGCTCCGGGGGGAGCTGGACCAGCTCAAGCGCAAGCTGGACGCCGAGCCGGGCCTGGTGGACGCCCGCCAACAGGAGCGGCCACCGCACTACTGAGCCAGGACCTCAGAACTTGTAGCCCAGCCGCAGGCCGATGATGGGATTCGGATCGAGGTAGCCCACCTCGATGCCGATGCTCGCGGCCTTGCCCTGGAGGCCAAAACCAAACGCCGCATGGGCCTTGAAGGTGTCCCCCTTGAAGAAGATCCACGGGCCCGCGAGACCCTCGATGTAGACGTTCCGGCCCACCGTCGCGCGAAGCGAGATGTCCAACGGAACGCCAATGATGTTGCCGTCCGTGACGAGCACCGCGCCGAACCGGGCACCCACGAAGAGTGGACCCGCGACATGCCCTTCAACGCCCAGCGTGAAGTTGAACGCGGCGCTGGTGTCGACCCAGTAGTCCGCCCCCACGCCCAGGCGGACGCCGGACTGCTGCGCCTTGGATTCCGCGGGCGCCAGCAGGAGCCCCAGTGCGAACAGACCAGCGGCGTAGATTCGAAGCAGATGCATGCGAGAGGCTCCTGTCCAGAGAGGGGGGAAGGAGCGCCACTCAAGCAAAGCAGCCAGGGTCAGGCCAGCCTCAAAGCCAGGCGGCTGTACGTTCGCATCCCGTCGGATCAATCCACGAAGAAGCGTGCGCCTGAGCTTCGTGACACAAGCCCGCAAAGACAAAGCCCCTGGCGCCTTGCGGCACCAGGGGCTTTCAAAAAGAATCCGGCAGCGACCTACTCTCCCACGCGGTTTCCCGCGGAGTACCATCGGCTCTGGAGGGCTTAACTTCCGTGTTCGGGATGGGAACGGGTGTGACC
>NZ_RAWR01000591.1:0-410 GCF_003986945.1 Corallococcus sp. AB018
CCTTTATATAGGCTTTGTTGGCACCTATTCAGTTTGAATAGAAAAGGTATGAAGAAGGGACATAACCCTTCCTTTAAAATAAAGAGACACCATGAAAGGTTTGTACCCTTTCATTCAAATGGATGTTTGACCCTTCCTTTAAAACAAAAAGACACCATGAAAGGTTACACCCTTTCATTTAAAATGGAGTCTATTTCAATTCACAACTACCTCTTTATAAATTTTCCAACAATACAATTGGTCTGTTATATTTGTTGGGCCCTTTGGAAGTCTCGTAATGCTTGGGTCTTCTCCCAATTTCGCCAAATGCCCTTGTTCATTTCCAGCTTGGCTGTGGCGGAATGGACTGAATCTTCCGATGCAGTGGCTTTGGATTCACAAGCGCAAACATCATCTTTGCCGAGTGATAC
>NZ_RAWR01000592.1:0-409 GCF_003986945.1 Corallococcus sp. AB018
GTCAACAACAGCCCAGAACACTTCTCCTGAAGTTGTCACCACCACTCCTGCCATTATACCCCTTCCAGCCAGGATTACTAGAGCTGCTTCGAAGAAGGGTGAGTATCTTCAAGTTCTTCTCCCCTTTTATTTCTGAATCTTTTGTTGGTTTCCTTATACTCATGCTTTTGGTGTAGGGTCTCCACAAGAAGAGTCTCCCAAGAGAACCGAGACTTTAGCTATTCTCAAGAAGAAACAACAACAAAAAACAAAAAGGAAACTAGTCCTTCCTCCTGAAGTACCTGAATCTCTTGAAGAAGAAAGAGAGGCTGAGCCAGAGGAGGAAGTGCCCTTACAAAGAACAAAAAGACAAAAGGTAGCTGTATCTTCATCTGATGCCTTTGAAAATCCTGTTAGCGAGGCAATCATA
>NZ_RAWR01000593.1:0-409 GCF_003986945.1 Corallococcus sp. AB018
CAAGTGATTTTATCCCAAAAAATCACTCACAAAAATATCCTAACTAGTTTTGAATCCGGTGCCTAGTCATACTTAACCCAAATGATTTTATCCCAAAAAATCACTCACAAAAACTCTCTCTTATTTCAAGTATAAAATAAATAAGGGATATAAACCCATTTACAATTTTGCTCAGACTTTCAATAAATTTTCTCACAAAAATATAACTCAATGAAACACAATGCAATATTTGAGAATATGTCAATGCCAATTTTTTCTCCAACCAAAACACTTTTATTTATACCAAAAGATTCTTCTCGTTGAGAGAGGAGAGACGTTTCTCTTCAGGCTTGCATGTCACGGGGAGATAGAACCCACGCATCTGTTTTTGACTTGTTAGCTCGAGCACGTGGAGGAAATACATGCGAGG
>NZ_RAWR01000594.1:0-407 GCF_003986945.1 Corallococcus sp. AB018
TATTCATACTCAAAACGACCTTTGGTCCAATCAATTCTTTATTCAAAATGACCTTTGGTCCATTTATCAATCATACAAAACAGCCTTCGGCCCAATTCATGCATAAGATGACTTTTAGTCTATCTTGTTAAACATTCCAAATGGCCTTAGGCCCAATCTATATCCTTGTCAGATATACCAAACGGCCTTAGGCCCATTTTCCATTTTCATAACATTCACTTTATAGATTCCTTCACGAAACGGTCGGATAGAATAATCATTCATAGTACAAATTCATAAATTTAGAAATTACCACGTAGGCAAAATTTAGGAAATAATACATATACAAAAATATCTTTACTAAGATATTACCCATTGTGATCCGGTGCGTGATTCGCCCTTGCACTTGACCCTACATAATTCATAAC
>NZ_RAWR01000595.1:0-407 GCF_003986945.1 Corallococcus sp. AB018
CCGCTGGCTGTTGCGTTGGGGCGTCGTGCTGCTCAATTGCTCGCACGTCGTCTGGCAGCTTCGCGAATGGGAAACCCGCTCCGATCCTCTCGCCCAGGTGCGCGACCTGTGCATCAACCTGTTACGCGATGTGATGAGCGAGCGCGGCGTGCAGCAGCGCCCGCTGGCCTCCACCCTGCAGGAGCTGCAGCGGATCTGCGACGCCCTGTACCACCATCATCAGCCGGCGGCGCGGGAACTGGCCGCCGCGATTTGGCGACTGTACTGCGCCTTGTCGCAGCTGGAACAGGCCCCGGTGGCCGGCACAATTGGCGAAGGAACTACTTAATCACCCCGCAGGCAAACCGTTCGCCGCCGCCGCCCAGCGGCTGCGGACTGTCGGCCATGTTATCCCCGCCTACGTGGAC
>NZ_RAWR01000596.1:0-406 GCF_003986945.1 Corallococcus sp. AB018
GTTTGAGCATGGCTGGACGACAATGGTCGAAAAATTTGGACTTCAAACGAACAGTTGGGTGTTGGAGACATATGAGAAGCGTCATATGTGGGCTGAGGCATATATGCGTGGACATTTCTTTACTGGGATGAAGAGCACTCAACGCTCGGAGTGTATGAATGCTTATTTCAATCCCTTCCTCCAACACAAATTGAAGCTATATGAATTTGTTAGGCACTATGATCGGGCTCTTGTAAGGGTAAGGTATAACGAGGCTGGAGATGATGCTGAAACAAATAACACTTTTCCGGTATTGATTACTCCATTGCGAGATATAGAGAGACATGAAGCTGAGCTATTCACCCGAAATATATTTACAATATTCCGTGATAAAATCTTAGAAGAGGGGAAGTTGAATGTCAAGGAC
>NZ_RAWR01000597.1:0-405 GCF_003986945.1 Corallococcus sp. AB018
CCTTTAAAATAAGTCTCTTTTGGCCCTTTAACCACTGAATTCCAGAGGAATTTTAGTGGTAGAAACTTGGTTCGGAGGTCCAAAATAGGAGGGGATGGCCTCCTCTCCTTGTGTTTTGTTTGCATGTGTTGATGGCCTAACATATGAGCATGTGTTTTTACCTTTTTGTGGCTTAGGTCAAGCATGTTTTTTGCCTTATTTCAACATGTTATAACACTGTTTTTAGCTGGTTGAGTCACTTCTTGCTTCCTTCTTACACTTATGGTGTAATCATGCTTACTAGCTTATCATGATGTTTTAACCTATTATTCTAGCATGTGTTGGCTCTACTCCAGCATGTTTTTTGCCTTGCTTTTACATGCTTAAACTCTCTTTTGAGTGGTCTTGGTCCTTTGAGACTTGCTT
>NZ_RAWR01000598.1:0-405 GCF_003986945.1 Corallococcus sp. AB018
CCCTGAAGGCGTGGTCGCGCTCACCGACGGCGTGGCAACGGACGTCTCGGGCGATGTCGGCGCCGTGGTCTCGGTGATGGTCTCACCGGTGGTGATGGCGGGTTCGGGCGGCAGCGTTCCGGTGTCGTCAGGTTCGGCGAGCCCCTGGGCAGCGCCGAGACCGACGACCGCCATGGCAAGCGCGCCTGCTGCACCGAAACTCGCTGCGGCGATCTTGAAACCTCGGCGGTTCTTGGCTGAACTCACGTGGTTCACCTCCGATATCTCGGCTTTGACTCCTCGTGCAGGAGTAGCCGGATGAACCGGAGGCGAAACCGTCGTGAGCACAGCGGCGGGCTACTTGGCGGCCTCTTCTTCCGAAGGCAACGGAGCCGGACCCTTGATCGCAGGCACCGCCATCGGCAC
>NZ_RAWR01000599.1:0-404 GCF_003986945.1 Corallococcus sp. AB018
GTTAAGTGCAATGCAAACCATCAAACCAAAGGGGGGGACTTAACCTCTATCATGGATAGTCAAGAGACCAAGCATGCATGCCAATGCAATGCAACCTAAGCATGTTAACTAGGTATGCAATACGGCAATACGAATGAGCATGCAAGAAATGCAAGGCATAGAGGAATGCAACTAACAAGTGTGCAAGGCTAATGTAGGCATCCAAGCATGTAAGCCAACATGTGACTTCATTCAATCATGTGATTTCAAACATGCAACAACTTACCAATATGCTACAACAAACAAGGAGAGCATGCAACAAACAAAGGAATGAACTTAAACTAAATTAGGCAACTCTAACTAGGCCTAAAATAGTGGCCAAAAACTTAAGAAATGGGACCAAACACACTTGCACACATGCACAT
>NZ_RAWR01000060.1:0-45094 GCF_003986945.1 Corallococcus sp. AB018
AGGCCCCGGGGGCCACGGTCCAGGTCGAGGACCAGCTCCAGCGCGTCCTCCTGGGGGAAGGGCAGGAGAGCGAGCGAGCGAGGCGGGCCGTTCCACTCCGGGCCGGCGTGGAACTCCAGTTCCTGCACGAAGGGCTCGTCGCGACCCAACGGGGACCCAGCCTCACAGTACGAGTTGCGCCACTGGAAGCCCAGCTGCCGCACGGCCTCAATCACGGCCTGGAGGGACGGGTGGGGCAGGACGTGGACGCGGTCGCTGTCCTCGGGGTTGAGGGCGTTGTCGATGTCGAGCGCCGTCTTGATCCACACGGGCGTGCCGCGCTCGGTGATGGGCGCGTGGGCGGGGATGCGCAGGGAGAAGGGGATCTCACGCTCCTCGCGGGGCTGGAGGGTGAAGGGGTTGGCGACGCGCCAGGTGCGCACGACGGCGTTGAGCGCGCTGAGGCGGTCGTTGTCGCGCTGGAGGTACTGCGCCATCAGGTGCAGGTCGATGCGGTCGATGCGCTGGGGCGTGTGGCCGCCCTGGACATGGACGAGTCCACGCAGGTCGCCGCCCGCGCGCACGGTGTCGTGTTCCAGGCGGGTGTCCACCCGCGCGCTGCCAATCCCGAGGCGGGCGAGCATCTTCATGAAGGGCATGGGGAACGGCATAGGCCGGATGGACGCCGCACGAAAGCCTGTCCGTCCGCCTGCCCATCATGCGGCCCCTGCACCGGAGGGACGGGCGCGGCTTGCGGGGTGGCCTGGCGCGTCACCAGCGTAGGGCTTCACCACGGGAGAGGTGCATCATGGCGCAGGAGACATCCAGGCGGGTGCGGTACGCGGTGGTGGGAGCGGGCAACCTCGCGCAGGTGGCCATCCTCCCGGCGTTCCAGCACGCGGAGGAGAACTCCGAGCTGGTGGCCATCATCTCCTCCGACAAGGCGAAGCGGGTCACGCTCCAGGAGAAGTACGGCGTGGAGCACGTGGGGGGCTACGAGAACTTCGAGCAGGTGTTGCGCGACTCGAAGGCGGACGCGGTCTACCTCGTGTTGCCCAACACCCTGCACCGGGCCTTCACGGAGCGTGCGGCGCGCATTGGCGTGCACGTCCTCTGCGAGAAGCCGATGGCGACGTCGGTGGAGGACTGCGAGGCGATGATCCGCGCCACGAACGAGAACGACGTGAAGCTGATGGTCGCGTACCGGCTGCACTTCGAGGAGGCGAACCTCCGCGCCATCGAGCTGATGCGCTCAGGGCGGCTGGGGAATCCGCTGGTGTTCACGGGGACGCTGACGCAGCAGGTGCGAGAAGGGGACATCCGCACACGAGTGGACGTGGGAGGCGGGGCGCTGCTGGACGAAGGGCCGTACCCCATCAACGCCGCGCGCTACCTCTTCCGCGACGAGCCGCGCGAGGTGTTCGCGTTCACGGGAGGAGGCAGGGATGGGCGCTTCCACGGCGTGGATGCATCCGCGTTCGCGCTGATGCGGTTCCCGAACGGACGGGTGGCCCAGTTCGCCATCAGCCACGAGGCCTCGGCGGTGTCGAGCTACCGGTTGGTGGGGACGGAAGGGGACCTGCTGGTGAAGCACGGCTTTGGCTACGGCACGGACATCCAGCACGAGCTCACGGTGGGCGGAGAGACGGAGACGCGGACGTTCAAGAACAGCGACCAGTTCGCGCCGGAGCTCGTCTACTTCTCGAAGTGCGTCCTGGAGGACCGGGATCCGGAGCCCAATGGCATTGAAGGCCTGGCGGACGTGCGCATCATCGTCGCGTTGCAGGAGTCGGCGCGCACGGGGAAGCCGGTGAAGCTGGCCCCGTTCGAAAAGCCGAAGCGGCCCACGCTGGAGCAGCTCATCGTCAAGCCGCCGGTGGAGCCGCCGGAACCGGTGAACGCGCCGGCTCCGGCGGAGGGATAGGGGGACGCCGCTACAGGCAGAGATAGGGCCCGCAGACTCCTTCCCCAGGGCCGCACGCGGTATCGGGCGAGTTGCAATCCTTGCAGCTCAAGGAACAGATCCTCGCCCTGGGGGCCGCGCCTGCTTCCGTGCCCTCCGCGGTGGAGGTGGGGACCATCGCCAGGGCGGTGCCCGCGGCGAGTCCCATCAACAACGCGATGCCAGGAATTGCCCGCTTCAGTCGCGACGGCTTCACGCGTCCTCCCGTGTCTGGTTTGTAAGGCAAGGACAGTCCTATTCCCGGCGAGCAGGGATTGGCAAGTCGCCGCGTGTCATTGATAGACCGCTGACGGGCGCGGCAGGTTTTCGGCTTGGTGAAGGTCCCCTCGCGGGTCATGCTCCCGTGACTTTTCAACACGAGCGCAGGAGCACGCAGTGGAAGACCTTCAGGAGTTCGCGCGTCAGGTGTTCGCGTCGCAGCCCTTCAGCCAGTTCATCGGCGCGCAGCTCGCCAGCGCCGGGCCTGGGACCGCGGAGCTGCGGCTCCCCATCGTGGACCACCTGAAGCAGCAGCACGGCTTCGTCCATGGGGGTGTGCTCAGCTACCTCGCGGACAACGCCATCACGTTCGCCGGTGGCCTGGCGCTGGGCGGCAACGCGCTGACCTCCGAGTACAAGATCAACTACCTGAAGCCCGCCGTGGGCTCGCTGCTCATCGCGCGGGCCCACGCGAAGGCCGCCGGCAAGCGGCAGGCTGTGTGTCAGTGTGAAGTCTTCGCGGTGAAGGATGGCGCGGAGACGCTGTGCGCCCTGGCACAGGGCACGGTGGTCTCCGCGGCCTGAAGGCGCATCAGAACTTGAACAGGTCCTTGATGCCCTTGCCGACGTCCTTGGCCTTGTCGGCGACCTTGTCGGTGACATTCTTGGCCGTGTCGCCGACCTTGTCCGTGACGTTCTTCGCCGTATCGCCAACCTTGTCCGTGACGTTCTTGACGGCCTCGCTGGCCTTGCCGTTGGTGAGGTTGTCGACCGTGCCCTTCAGCTTGTTGAAGTCGATGGTGTACGAGGTGCCGACGCCGACGCCCACACCGAGCGCCGCCTTGGCCTTGCCGCCGATGGTGAGCTTGCCGTCCTCGAAGGCCACCTTCGCGTCCACCGCGGCGCCCACGCCAGCGATGGCGCTGCCCGTCACGGAGCCCTGCACGGGGCCGAACTCACCGCGAGCCGTGGCGCTCGCCTCGGCGCCCACCAGCGCGCCCGCGCCGACCTCGGCGCCCATGTCGCCGTTCTTGGGGTTCAGGTCGAT
Source organism: Corallococcus sp. AB018 (assembly GCF_003986945.1). Lineage (NCBI taxonomy): Bacteria > Pseudomonadati > Myxococcota > Myxococcia > Myxococcales > Myxococcaceae > Corallococcus > Corallococcus sp. AB018. The sequence continues at coordinate 3,189 of NZ_RAWR01000060.1, forward strand.
CTTGGCCTTCGCGTCCGCGTTGGCGCCCACCAGCGCCTCGCCGTGCACGCCGCCGTAGACCTTGCCCTCCACCTTGTCGAGCCCGATGTCCTTCAGGTCCTTGCCGAAGCCCGCGTCACCGCGGAGGCTGGCGATGTTGGCCTCGGCGCCCGCGCGGCCGCCGATCTCCCACGGCATCACGCGGTAGGACGCATCGCCCTGGACCTCGGCGGCGCTCGCCTCGATCTGCGCGCCGGTGCCGTCCTTAGAGAAGCCCGTGCCGGTCTTGAACTCCGCCGCGTCCTTCTGCCACGACACGTACTTGCCGCTCTCGTTGCCCGCCACCTGGCCGGGGCCCGTGTTGCCCTGCGTGACCTGGCGCCCGTCCTTCTTGTCCGCGCTGGCCTGGGCCTTATCGCCCTTGCGCGAGTCCATGAAGATGTCCTGGCCCCACTCCTTGCTGAACTTCGTCTCCGGCTGGTTCTTGTCGATGAAGCCGGGCTTCTTCTCGGTGGCCGCGGACGGGCCAGCAACGGCGGGGGAGTTCGAGGCGGGCGTGGACGCGGGGCGGTTGGAGACGCGCATGGGAGACCTCGGGGGGCGGCGAAGGAGGGGAGAGTCAGGGATTTGGAAGAGGGACCGGAGTGCTGCGTCCGGTCCGTGATGACCAATCCCTAGAGCACGGCGCGTGCCAGACCTCCGGCGGGGCCATCTTCCCTCTGAAGCGCATGTTTCGAGAGGTGTCTGGGCGGCTCGAAACTGGTGAGGCGGATCATCAGTGCTGGTGACTCGTGTCACCAGGAGGCCCATCCCGCGTTTCATGACGCCGCGTCACAGGTGCCGTGACGACCCAGGCGTTTTTCGCGAGGGCCCCGTTCCGCATATTGCCAACCGTTCCGGGGCGCACCGCTCCGGCCTTCACGAGGACGGCAAGACCATGGCGACGAAGATCGGGATCATCGGCAAGGGGAACGTGGGCGGCGCACTGCAGCGGGGCCTGGCTCGCGCCGGGCATGAGGTGCGGGCGGTGGGCAAGGACCCGGCGGCCGTGCGTCAGACGGCGGCGTGGGCGGACGTGGTGTTCCTGGCGGTGCCCTTCGGCGCGCTGGACGACACGCTCCGCGCGCTGGGCGACGCGGTGAACGGCAAGGTCGTGGTGGACGTGACGAACGCGCTGACCGCCGATATGCAGCTGGCGCTCGGTTTCACCACGAGCGGCGCGGAGGAGCTGCAGAAGAAGGCGCCCCAGGCGCGCGTGGTGAAGGCCTTCAACACGGTCTTCGCGCAGCACATGGACCAGGGACAGGTGAAGGGCGAGAAGCTCAGCCTGCTGGTCGCTTCGGATGACGCCGCTGGCAGGGAGCGCGTCCTGGGTCTGGGGAAGGACCTGGGCTTCGACCCGGTGGACGCGGGACCGCTGCGCAACTCCCGGTGGCTGGAGTCGCTGGGTTACCTCAACATCCTGCTCGGCTACGTGCAGAAGCTGGGGCTGGACATCGGGTTCCGGCTGGTGCGCTGAGTCAGCGGCGCTTGCGTCCCGTGGCCAGCGGGGCCCTGGAGGCGAAGAGCTCCGCCACGAAGTCCAGGAACACGCGCACCTTGGGCACGGCGGACTTGTGCCGTTCGAAGAGGGCGAAGACGGTGCGTGGCTCGGGCTCCAGGTCTTCGAGGATGAGCTCGAGCTCGCCCCGGGAGAGGTGTTCGGCGACGTGGTACTCGTAGGTCTGGATGATGCCGAGCCCGCCCAGCGCGGCGTGCGTGAGCACGTTGCCAGAGCCGGCCATGAACCTGCCCCGGGCGGCGAAGGTGACCTCGCCCCCAGGCCCCTTCAGCCGCCACGGAAGGGGGCCTGTGTTCGACAGGTACGCGATGCAGGTGTGTTCCCGCAGCGAGGCGAGCGTCCGGGGCCTGCCATGCGCGGTGAGATAGGCAGGGGATGCGACCAGGATGGAGCGCGCGCGGGCGAGCTTCCGTGAGACCAGGTCGGAGTCACGCGTCGGCGCGAGGCGGAGGACCACGTCGACGCCCTCGGCGGTGGGGTCGATGATCCGGTCGCGGACCGTGAGGTCGATGGACACGTCCGGGTAGCGTTCCAGGAACCGGGGCAACGCGGGCCCGACGACGTAGTCCGCGAGCGGGATGGGGACATCGACGCGCAGGCGGCCTCGCGGCGTGACGCTCGTCCGCGCCAGGGTGGCGTTGACCGCTTCGAGCTCCGCGAGCATGCGAGTGCAGTGCTCGTGGTACACGGCCCCTTCATCCGTGAGGCTGAGGCTGCGGGTGGTCCTGTTCAGGAGCCGGACACCCAGCCGGCCTTCGAGTCGCGAGATGATCCGGCTCACGCCCGAAGGCGTCAGCCCCAGGTTCTCGGCGGCCCGAGTGAAGCCGCCCAGGTCGACGGCCTTGATGAAGACTTCGATCTCCGAGATGGAGTTCATGTTGCCGCCAGCTCACAGCCATTCATGACCAGGCGTCAATGGATTGCGCCCATGCAGGCGAGCCCCCCCGGCCTCAGGTGGGGCGCGCCCACAGTTCGCGGAGGTCCGTCGGCAGCTCGCCAGCGATGTCGTCGCTTTCCCCCTCGGAGATCTGCGCCTGGATGGCGCTGAAGACCGCGCGGACGATGGGTTCTGCGTTCTCGGCCTCCACGCCCAGGTCCGTGGAGACCATCGCCAGCATTTCCGCCCGGCCGAACTTATGAGGCGGCGGCCCGGCTTCGTGGCGGTCGCACCGCACCAGGAGCTCGCGCAGCTTGTGGGGCAGCTGGGCCTCCATGTCGTTGTCCTCCTCGCCGAAGAGGCGCTGCTCCAGCACGCACAGCACGGAGAAGGCGGCTTGCTGGGCAGCCTGCTCGTCCTGGAACTGGCCTACGTCGCGCAGGTACTTGAGGAAGGCCTTGTAGGTCTGCGACGTGCGGGACTCGTGGCGCATGCGGCGGCGCTCATCGAGCGGGATGTCCGTGCTGCGGTGCGTGGGGCTCCCTGCCTGCTGCCCGGTGCCGGGGATGTCTTGCGCTGCCATGTCTGATTCCTCGTTCCTCGGAGTGGGGTCCGACCCCAAAGCTGGAGCGCTCGCGAATCCAGAGGAAGGCACGCGCCACCCTGCGAGCCGCCCGCTTCCCGTGGGCGGGGGCTGACGGGAAGCGCTTGCTCCCACCACCCGTCATCGCCCTTGCATTGGTGCAAGCGCATCCGAATCTCTCCAGTGAGGTGCCGTCATGCGTGAAAGACTTCAACCCAGGGGAGAGGCCCTTCGAGGCGCAGCCCGCAGGATCGCGGCGCGGAGGGCCGAGGAACCGGACACTCCCATGATCCAGATCATCACGGAGGCAGCCCGCCACTACGACCTCTCGCCAAGCGAGGAGCAGATGCTGCTGTCGGATCTGCTGCCCGGGAGTGCGGAGGCGCCCCAGCCCTGACGCAGCACGGCGGATGTCTGTCATTGAATGGAGGTTCATGAGTCGGACGCGACCACGATGGGCGGTATGCGATTCAGGCCTGACTCAGGAAGGGAAGCGAGTCTGGCGAGAATTTTCCTCGCAATCCATTGCATGGATTTCAGGCGTTGGTTGTCTGGACAAGGCTCCCGGGAATCGTCTATCTGATTCTGGGGAAGCGATTCCCCTTCCTTGGGGGCTGTCCATGAAAAGCTTGACGGTGGTGGCTGCGTTCGCGGTGTCGGCGCTGGGCATGGGTTCCGCGCACGCGGCGACGCTGACGTTCACGGTGCAGAACAAGATCACGGCCAGCGCGATCACCAATTCCTACTTCAACGGCTGTGCCGCGGTCATCCCGGCCCTGACCTCGGTGGCGGCCAACTCGACGTCCGGGGTGTACCAGACGGACTGTGGCACCAACTCCGCCGTCTACATCGAGTACACGAGCGGCAGCAAGACCTGTCGCTTCAACATGAGCAGCATCTGGACCCCGCCCAATCCGATCCTGGGGACGTCCGGCTACTGGACGCCCGCGGGGAGCGCCACGTCCAAGGGCAGCACCACCGCCACGTGCAAGACGACGCTGGTCGGGCTGGGATCGAGCGGCAGCTACACCTGGGCCCTGTCGATGCAGTGATGCGCGGGCGTTGACCTGGGAGCCGTCCTGCCTGTGCGGCGGGGCGGCTCCTTGTCTTTGCGGGGGAGGGCTGGAAAGCGCGTGAGGCCCTGGAGTAGATGAGCGCCCATGAACCTGATTCGACTGTCGGTTGTGGGCGTGGGCGTGGCGTTCCTGGTTGCAGGCTGTGGGGGCCGCCGGAGCAACTCCAAGGTGGACTTCTCCCAGATGGGGCCATCCATCAATTCCAAGCGCTATGCGAACCTGGAGAAGATCGCCGCCAAGGATCTCAAGTGCCAGGAAGAGCTGACGCCGCAGTACCTGGGTGAGAACCAGTACCGGATGATCGGCTGCAACACCGAGGGCGTCTACGAACTGCGCTGTATCATGGGGCAGTGCTCCTGGATTCCGGACGTGAGGCTCCGCGCCGAGTTCGACCTGAGCTGCGGGAAGGCGGAGCTCCAGGCTTCCAAGCTGGACCGCGTCACCACGGGCGTCGTGGGCTGCGGGAAGCGCGCGACGTACCGGCTGCGTAAGGCGGGCTATAGCTATTCGTGGATCCTGAACTCGCCCGTGACCCAGGATGAGGTCCCTGCTTCGGTGCCTGTTCAGGCTCCGGCGCCTGCTTCGGCGCCCGCGGACGAAGTGCCGGTGCCGACCGAGCTTTGACGTGTACGGATGTGAATGCCCCAGGACGCGCCCGCTTGAGACATGTCTCATTTCCTGAGAAATGTATTATGAGTACAAATGTCGTGTTTCTTACGGTCTCGTCGGAAATAATTCACGAGACCCATGAAACTCTACGGACAGATAGAAACCTCGGAGCCTGGCAGCCTGGAAGCATGCACGGTGCTGCTGGGCCAGTCGCCCAACACGCCCCTCTTCACCGCTGAGCTCACGAGCCCGCAGGGTGGGTTCTTCTTCCAGAAGATCACCGCCTCCGCGCTTCCCTTTCCCCTTTCGCTCTATGTCCTCCGCTCGGGGGTTTCCGTCGTGGAGCACACCTTCGCCGACAAGGCCGCGCTGAACGCGGTGCTGGTCGCGGAGAGCAAGCCCGCCGCGGCGGACCGGCGGGTCATCCTCCAGCTGCCGGCGCTCGCTCCCGCGGTGAAGGTGGCCCCGCGCACGTCGGTCACGACGATGGAGGCCGCGACCGCTTCCCGGCTTGAGCAGAAGGCCCCTCTGTCGCCCCTCACACCTACCGCGACAGCGCCGAAACTGGAGGAGGTGGAGTTCATCTCCGTCCTGGGCGCGGTGGAGAGCTCCGCCGGCTCCGTCTCGGGGTACACCCTGGAGATCTCCTGTCCGGACACCATCGCTGGAGACAGCGACGTCACCCCCATCCACCAGGAGTTCCTGCTCGGGCCCACGGGCGCCTTCCAGTTGACGCTCGCCATCACCGGCCGCATCTCCAGCAGCCCTCTCACCTTCGTGGTGCGCACCCCCAACGGCCTGCCCACCCGGCTCGTCTCTCCGACGCACCTCACCGTGAGCCAGGCCGCGAAGATGGCGGTGGTGAAGGTGCAGGTGGAGCCGTTCTCGCCCAACGTCCTCGTGCCGAGCTCCAGCGCGCCCACCACCCGTGTCCTCAAGGGGCGCCTGGTGGACCCCACGGGCAGGGCGCTGACGCGGCAGCAGATCCTCTTCCAGGCACTGCGAGGTGACGGGACGAGCCCCCCGCTCAAGGTGTCCCTCGCCGCGGTCACCACGCACAGCAGCGGCAACTTCTCCGTGGTGGTCCCCAACGAGCCGTTCCTCGGGGCCCACGCGGTGGTCTCCTCCCGTCCCGACGAGGAGCTCCCCATCGTGCTCAACGCGGATGGGACCTTCCCCGCGTTCACGCTGCTGGTCGTCGCGACAGGGAGCACGACCGAGGCCGCCAGCGGTGAAGACGACTGCGCCTGCAATGACCCGACCCCGCGCCTGCCGGGCACGGAGGAGCTCGTCGCCAACGAGTCCAGCTACTCGCAGGATATCGGCGGCTCCTGCGTCAACTTCACGGTCCCCAACCGGTCGCTGGAGGAGTTCAGCCACTACGCCATCGTCCGCACCACGGACCCGCGCGGCCAGCTCGTCCCCATCCGCGAAGCCCCCGCCTGGGAGTGGAATGGCGACACCTCCGACCCGGCTGGCTACGCCCGTCATCTCCACCGCACCTTGCGGCAGACGCTGGGGAGCAAGAACCCCCTGCGCTGGGACGACGACGCCACCGACTATGAGTTGTATCAAGCCGTGTCGCTGGCGCACGGCCACGTGCTCCACTTCAAGCAGACCTTCAAGGCGGACGGCTATTCGATGGGGGACCTGCTCTACTCCCTGCCGCTGGCCCCCGGGCAGAAGAAGCAGCTCGTCATCTATGACTGGAACCGGGAGGACGGGGCCTCGCGCGATGAGGCCACGGTGGCCGAAGAGGGCCTGACCCACAACCTGTCGAGAGACCGCGACATCGACGAAATCCTCAGTGGGACCGTCCAGGAGTCCATGCGGGGTGGCAGCTCGGCCAAGACGCGCGGCTTCTCCTTCGGCCTGGGGGGCGCTGGCAGCGGCAGCAAGAACGGCGTGGCCGTGGGGTTGTCCACCGGCTTCAGCATCTCCGGCGGTTCAGGGACGTCCTCCGCGTGGCAGGACAACACCCGCGACATGACGTCCAGCCTCCACAACCGGCTGCGTGACGCCACCATGCAGGCGACGTCCTCCGTGCGCAGCCAGCGCTCCACCGTCGTCACCAGCGCGAAGCAGGGCGAATCGCTCTCCGTGCAGACCGAAGTGGTGGCCAACCACAACCACTGCCACGCGTTGACCATCCAGTACTTCGAGATCCTCCGGCACTTCGTCATCGAGCAGCAGGTGGTGGACGTCCAGGAGTGCCTCTTCGTCCCCTTGATGATGAGCCTCTTCACGGACGCGAAGATCCTCCGCTGGCGGGAGTGCCTGTCCGAGCACCTGCTCTACTCCCTGGAGACGACCCGGGGGCAGGAGCTGCGCCGGGGCTTCGACGCGCTGGATCGCATTGCGCGGAACTACCAGGGCACGGACTTCCCCCGCCGCGTGGAGTCCTCCGGCGCGGTGACCTTCCTGCCCTACAGTGAGGAGTCCATCGAGGAGTTCTCGGGTGAGCTCCAGCTCCGCCTGACGCTGAGCAGGCCGGCGGATCAAGCGGATGGGTCGATTGACGCCGCCGCCTGGGCCACCCTGAGCCATGTCTTCCTGGGGCTGGACATCCGGGGCATCAGCAACCTGTTCGTCAAGCTCGCCATCGAGGAGCGCGAGCGCACCTTCCAGACGCAGCACGCCCCCGCGCTCGCCCGCAACTTCGTCGAGCAGCTTCGCTTCGAGGCCATCCTCGCGGACGGAACGACGGTGAAGGACCTGCGGCTGGACTGCACCCTGCTCACCGACTACGCCCCGGGCCGGCTGTTGACCGTCTCCGTGCGCTCCACGCGGACCACGGACATCAAGGCGCTCAAGGCAGGGGTGGCCCAGCAGCCCTTCACCGGCACCCCCGCGGACCTCAAGCGCAGCCAGATTGTCGGACTGCGGCTGAACTCTCCCAGCCTGAGTCTGTCGGGCAGCTTCGCCGTCGTCGACCGGGGCACGCTGCGCTACCGCACGCCCCACTTCAGCGGGACGCTGGTGAACAACCAGGCCATCCGCAACGACATCGGCTTCGCGGATCAGATCTACCTGCCCACGCCCATGAAGCCCGAGGAGCAGCGCAACCCCTGGCAGGAGGACCAGCGGCTGGCCCAGCAGCTCCGGGATCACCTCAACCAGGAGAACCTGGAGTACTACCACCACGCCATCTGGTGCCACGGCATCACGCCGCACCGCCGGTACATGATGCTGGACCGCATCCATCTGGCGCAGGACGAGTTCAACTCCATCTATGCGCAACGCGGGGTGCTGGGCCGCTCCCTGGCCTCGCTGGTGGAGAACCGGCTGCTGGGGGTCGCGGGCAACTCGCTCGTGTTCCCGGTGGCCCGTGGCCTCAACCTGGACCCCACCTACGAGATGGGCACCCCGGACCAGAGCGGCAGTGGGGCCATGGCCCATGCCTCACTGCTGGAGCACTACCAGACGGAGGCCGAGCGCGAAGGAGGGCAGGGCGCGGTCTTCCGCCTGAGCGTGCCCACGCCCGGAGTCTTCGCGGAGGCCGTGCGCGGCGCCTGCAACGCGTGCGAGCGCATCGATGACACGCGCTTCTGGAGATGGGAGCAGTCGCCCTCGGACGAGCCCACCGCCATCAACCCGGTGAGCACGGACAGCCGCTACCAGACGCCGCAGAGCACCACGCCCACCGCGCTCCCGCAGCCCATCGTCAACATCCAGAACGCACCGGCCGCGCCGGATCCCACGGGGGTGGGCTCGCTGCTGAACGCGCTCACCCAGGTGAGCCCGTTCGCCAACCTGACGGGCCTGGACCAGAACCAGAAGAACGCCCTGTCGGCGATGACCTCCAACCAGGAGACCGCGCGGGCCTTCGGGGAGATGGCCACGAAGCTCGCGCTGTCAGCCCAGAGCAGCCGCAACTCCGCCGTCCTGAACGAGCAGATCGACAAGGCCTTCCCTGCCGCCAGATCCCCGGCGAAGAACCAGGAGTGGAAGGAGCGGTTGCTGAACGCGCAGCTCGGCGGCGATTCCCAGGCGTCGAGCTCGAAGGCGTCGCCGCTGGATCAGTTGGATCTGAGGGAGACCATTGACGCGGTCCGTGGTTCGCCTGGAATGGAGGTGGACGTGCAGCCGTCCAAGGTCGCGGTTCGCAACCGCTCGGGCACCCGAGGCGCCAGCTCCGCGACCTCCACCCCGACGGACCCGGACGAGCAGGAGCAGGAGCAGCAGCCCCCGACGGAGTGGCCGTTCATCGAGGGCTACTCGCAGATCACGGCGGCCTACCCGCGACTGACGCAGATCCTCGAAAGCTCCAGCGTCTTCCGTCAGTCCGTCATCGAGCCCTTTGCCAACCGAGGCGCCGCCGACTACGTCCCGTTGATCATCGACGTCACTCCGACCGCCAAGCGCGGCATCGATGGTCAGTGCATCATCGAGGTGCGGGACCCTGCCGACACGACGACGCCGGGCGGATCCTGGATTCCGCTTCACCTGCTCACCCGGGACCTCGCCGGGTTCGACCTGTCTCGCGACGTGCGGATCCGCGTCCATATCGCGATGAGGGGACAGGCCACCACGCACCCGGGCGGCATCCTCTTGGTCATCTCCCATGAGTGGGCGCTGCATGGGCTCAGCAACCGCCAGACGATTCTCCACGCCCGGAGCGGTAACTGGACGCTCAATGATCTTCGCGACTGCTACATCGCCGATATGGTCAGCCATCAGGACCACCGGCAGATCGCCTCGAGCACCCATGCGACGTACGAAGCGGTGAACGATGAGATGGAGCAGTTGCTTGCCAATATGGACCCGCCGGTCACGGTGAGGATCAAGCCGTCCTATGCTGACGAGGGGACCCGGCTGCTGTCGCTGCCCGCCCGTGTCGTCGCGCCCCAGAACACCCGGATCCACGCATTGAACCGCCAGCACAACCTGTACACGGCCCACCAGATGTTCGCGTTCGAGCGCGACATGGAGAAGACCTACAAATACAATCCGACCCATCCCATGAGCTACCTGCGGTCGGCCACGCCGGCCGACGCCTTCCCGTGGGAGTACCTCGATTCCGACCAGGGTCGGCGGTAGGGGACGCCGGAGTCCGGCTGCCCGAGGATCCGGTCCGTCTTGGTGGCGATCTGCTCCAGCTGTCCCTCTGGAGCAACTCCAAGACTGTGGAGCGGAGGCAATCACCTGGTGGCGGGGCTCTTCCCGAAGGCGAAGGCATTCATGACGAACCGGCTGGTGGTATCCGTCCTTGTTCTTTCGCTGCTCGGCGCGTGCGCGAATCGACCTGGGCTCCGCCTTGACCTGGGGCAGGGGCGAACCATTGATTACGTGCCGCGCGCCTCCATGCGGCCGGTGGTAGTGGATGCGGACGCATTCGAAGAGGCGCTCTCCGCTTGGGTCCTTGAGTTCCCGCTTTCGCTTCGCACAGAGCGGCAACCCTGGTTGGTTCGAGCCGCCTATCCGGGAAGCACGCCTGACGCAAGCTGGCGAAGCCTGATGCGCAAGAGCTTCGGAGGAATCTGTCGCGCGAACCAGGAGAGCGAGGATTGCCTCTCGCTCTTCGCCAACGTTTCAGCCTTGAGCGAGGCGGATAGGCTGGGCGTCGCGCTGGGCCTTTCGGTGGGCCCGCTGAAGTCGAGCATCGCCAAGGCAGTGGAAGACACCTTGGCACCGCAGCTCTTCTACACCGTCATCGCGACAGGACTTATCACCTGGGCGGTGCTCGCGGCCAATCCAGAGCCTGTCTTCACCAAGTCAGCCGCGGTTATTTCCGCAATCCTCCTGATCTACTTGGGCGTAGAGACCTTCCTGACGGTGCTGGAGGCAAGTCGGGAACTGAAGCGAGCAACGGAGAAGGCGACCTCCGCCGGAGAGCTGGAGCAGGCTGGGCAGCACTTCGCGAATCGTGTCGGGCCGGAGGTTGCGCGCGTTTTCATCCTCGCGGTGACGGTCGTGGTGAGTCAGGGGATGACCGGCGGCGCGGCGTCACTGGCGTCACGGCTTTCGAGAATGCCCGGCTACCCCGAGGCAGCGGTGGTGGGCGCAACCCGAGTCGGAATCGAATTGGCTCAGGTAGGGCAGGTGAGCGCGGTGGCCATCGCAGGCGACACCATCGTCGTCTCACTTCCAGCGACAGCGGTTGCGATGGTGGCCCGGAATGGAGCCAGCTCGAACAGCACACCCAGCGGTCCCCGGTCCTGGGGTTCGTTCAGCGGCCTCAAACGTGCCCTTGGCCCGGCGGAAGACGGAAAGCAGTGGCACCACATCGTCGAGCAAACACCGGGCAACGTGAATCGATTCGGGCCGGAGGCTGTTCACAACACCGAGAACGTCATTCAGCTGGATCAAGGGCTGCATAAACGGCTGAGCGGGTTCTATTCATCGATCCAGCAAGAAATCACCGGTTCGCGGACCTTGACGGTGAGACAGTGGTTGAGCACGCAGTCTTTCGAGGCTCAGCGCGATTTCGGTCTGCAGGCCATCGAGAAGATCCAGAAGCGAATCTGGGGAGTCTGGAAGTGAAGATGGAAAAGCTCGTGGAGGCGTTCGCCCTGCATGTGGCGGCCCAGAACGATGCAGTCCGGCAGGGCGATGCGAAGACCGCGAACAAGCACGCCAAGAAGGTGAACGAGACTTTCGACAAGTTGTGTGCGCACGGGAACGCGGGTCGGGATGCGCTCGCGGCCCTGTTCATCCATCCGCGCATGGACGTCCGGGTCAAGGCTGCGGCCTTCCTTCTCCGCCATCGAACGGATGAAGCCACGGCTGTCCTCAACGAGGCTGCTCAAGGGCAGGACCTCGTTTCTTTCGCCGCCTCTGAGGCGTTGAAGCGCTGGGCAGAAGGAACCTGGGGGCTGGATCCCGGGTAGGGATAGGATAACCCTGAGACTCATTGGGCCGATGACAGCCCGTTTGGGGTTTGACGGGCCATTCATCGAGGAGTGAAACAGTGCGACTGTAAATCGCAGTCTGCGATTTATTGGGTGATGGGCTTGTTTAGTTTTCCAGCTGCACCAAGCTCCTGAAACTCTCTTTGAATGATGCTTGCGAGTCGAGATGCAGGCTCATTGGTTGTGACCTTGCGACAAGCCTCAATAAACCGCTCAGCTGCGGGATGGAAAGAACCCCCATGCACACCTCCTCGCACATAAGGAGCAAAGAAGCGAAAAGCGCGCTCACGTAGTTCGAAGTCAGGTCCGCAAACTAGCTCATCTATTTCCGATTGAGTTGAGTTTACGATCGGAGTGGAGTGACGATTGGCCCATGAGTTGTGCGCCGCAAGATACTCAATGGCGTGTTTGAGGGACAAAGGCGAATGAAGTGCATCGTAGCGCTTCTGATAAGCAGCCTGAATGAATGGGTGGATCTTGTGGAAATCCAACGAATATGAATCGAAGAAGTATTCGTCCATGGGCATTGTCGAAATTGACGCCATGTTGTGCTCCACCCAAGATTTCACAAATGAGTCGGCACGTTCTGGGGCTCCAAGCTGGACGACAATGTCTGCGAGCTGGCTGATGTAGCTTTCGTTGAGAACGTCAAGGAACTGGCGGAGGCTTTCGAATAAGGTCAGCAAGTCATCGACTGAGGAACCGCCGTCCCATTTGTATCTAAGGGCAAACTCCTTTACTTTGGCTCCGGCGGCTTGACTGCGGTTGCGCCGGTGAATCTCGGTCGCATAAGCCGCGAAGGCTTGGCCGTCAAGATGCCCAGTACGAAGGTATGGGACCAGAATCTTGGTTTCAAAAATATCAGGCGTGCCGAGATTGTAGTCGCCAAGCATTTTGCTGGCGTTCTCCTCCTGCTCTGTGGGTTTCTTTTTCCCAAAGATAAAGAAGGGCGTTATTGCTTGTTCGATTGTTGGCCCGTTCTCAATTGCGTTTAAGTGAATTGCGGTGAGGAGGACGATGCTAGGGATGAGTTGCGTCCAATGTTCGTCATTAAGCGGCTGAGTAGTTTTGAGCGCGTCATAGGTTCTTCGCATGTGCTGCAGCGCGCGGATGTTTGTGACTCCTAATCGGTGTGCTCGATCTGAAAAAACATTCAGGTGCGCCTTGGGTAGTTCGCCGATTCCAATGGACACGCAGTCTGCGGGTGTGGGCTCAAGGCTGATTTCGATGCTGATAATCTTTTCCCTGAGTTGTTCCCATGCTTCTTGTTTTTCGCCGAGCTTTGATTTGTTTAGAATAAGCATTACCCGAATCTGAAGTTGATTTGTAAGAAAGCCAACAAATCCGAGCAGTTCTCTGATGTCTATCTCTACAGCGCGCTCAATGTCGTCGAGAACGAGCAGTGTGTTGGTGGGTAGGAAATTCCTTATGGTGGGCAAAAGTGCCTGGATGTCTGACAGGCTTGTGCTGAATTGAAGCTCCTCGGGTAACTTTGTGTTTACTAGTCGAACAGCGAGGTTGAATATTTTCTCGCCGTGCTTCGCAAGGCTTGATGAACGAGATAGGAGGATGGTGATGATGGCCGATTTGAGAGCTGCGCTTGAGCCGTAGGCCATGCATGAAACGTAAAGCGGTGTTGCTTTGCCCTCGTTTTCGAGGCTGGCTGAAACGCCCATCCAAAGATGGGTTTTCCCAGAGCCCCACGGGCCATGGAGCGCAATTACAGGAGTGTCCCGCAGGGCAAGAGCTGAGATGAGGGCGGATTTTGTTTTTTCAAAGCTCATTGATTGCCTTGTGTTGGTGGTGTTTGGTGTGCGTTAGTCTTTCCAAAGTATCTTCCACGGGTGCTTGCGCAGGTCCGTGACCAGGGTCTTCAGCTCGTCGTAGAGGGCCGGGTCCTTGAGCAGTGCGCCACCGGTTCCCTGGCCGGAGTCGAGCTGTCCGAGGATCCGGTCCGCCTTGGTGGCGATCTGCTCCAACTGGCCCGCTGCCGCCGTGAATCGCTGGAGGGCTAGCTTCACCTGCTGGCCGTCCTCGGGCGTTAGGGGACCTGTCACTGCCGCCAGGCCGTCCAGGGTCGTTCCGGCGGACTTCGTCAGTCCGGGGAGATCCTTTCTCATCAAGGCCGCCACCGCGGAGGCGTCGTCCAGGAGGCGCGCTCCCTTGCCTCCGGGCTGCATGGACTCCTTGGCCAATTGGGCCAGCTGCCTCAGGTCCTTCGACGCCGCCGACAGCTCCGTGGCCAGGACCTTCACGTCGCCTTTGTTCTCCGTCAGGACCTCGTCCAACGTCCTCGCCAATCGTGACACGTTGGCGGCCAGGCCGGTCACGGCCTCCGGGTCCTTCTCCAGCATGTCCGACAACAGCGTCACGAACTTGGACAGCTGCTCCGACAGCAGGTCCAGGCGCGGCGCATCCACGCCCCGGAGCGCTTCTTTTTCCGGCAGCGGCGCGTCCGCGTTGCCCGGGTTCAACTCTAGATAGGGCTCACCCAGCAGGCCCACCGTGCCCACCGTCACCCTGGCGTCCTTGCGCAGGGCGCCCCTCGCCGCCGGCTCCACGGACAGGTCCATGCGGACGGGGAGGGGGAGGCCCTTCGCGTCCCTTCGGTCCGCCAGGAGATGGATGGTGTCCACCTTGCCCACCTGGACGCCTCCCAGCTTCACCGGGGCTCCCTGCACCACGTTGCCCGTGTGCGCGAAGTCCACCTCCAGTTTGGCGCCGCGGCCCAGCGTCAGCTCTCCCATCAACCAGAGCAACACCAGCACTCCCACCAGCGCCGCGAGCACCAGCGCCCCGACCTTCAACTCCAGCCGTTGCTCATCCATCCGTCGCGCCCTCCATGAACGGCGCTGTCAGCGTTCGCAGCTCCGGGGCAGGGGACTCCAGGAAGCCCTCCGGGCTGCCCAGGTACGCGCTGCGCCCCTTCGCCACCACCAGCACCCGGTCCGCGATGCCTCTCAACTGCCGGTAGTCGTGCGACACCACCAACGCACCAAGGCCCTGCTCCTTCAACGACGCCAACACCGCCTCCACCTGCATCGCCGCCCTCCGGTCCAACCCCGTCGTCGGCTCGTCCAACAACAGGTAGCGCGGCTTGAGCACCAGTGCCCTCGCGATGGCTGCCCGCTTCTTCGCCCCGGGCCCCAGCTCCGGCGGCAGCCGGTCTGCCCATTCCTTCAGGCCCACCTTCTCCAGCGCCGTCTCCACGGCTTCCTCCGGGGCGCGCGGATCCGCGAGGCGCACGTTCTCCCTCAGCGTCCTCCAGTCCAGCAGCGCGGGGCCCTGCACCAAGTACGGAGCCCTGCGGCGCAGGGGCACCAGAGTCCTCTCCGGCTGCGTGTCCACCCGCTCCCCGAACAGCGTCACCTTGCCGGCTTCGGGCTTCAGCAGGCCCACCGCCAGCCGGCACAGCACGCTCTTGCCGGAGCCGCTCGCTCCCGCGATGAACGTCAGCTCCCTCGTGGAGACCTGCGCGCTCAGGCCGTCCAGGACGCGGCGGCCCTGCTCGAAGGCGATCGCCACGTCATCAAAGAGCAGCGTGTCCGGACCGGTGTCACTCACAGGCGCACGAACTGGAACGCAAGCGACACCGTCAGGTCAATCAACAGACATCCCAGACTGGCTGCCACCACGCCGTCCGTCGTGGCCTCGCCCACCGCCTCCGCGCCGCCTCGGGCGTTCAACCCCGCCACCGCCGCCGCGAGCGGGATGTACAGCCCGCAGGCCACGACCTTCAGCCCTCCGACCAGCACGTCCCACCCATCCACGTACCTCGCGTCCATGAATGCCCGGCCGTCGATGTTCAACGCCACGCTCGCCACCAGCACCGCCGACGCCGTCGCCGCGATCGTCCCCAGCACGCTCAGGAGCGGTACTCCGACCAACCCCGCCACCACCCGGGGCGCCACGAGGTCCGCGTAGGGATCCCCCGCGGACATCTCCAGCGCCTCCACCTGTTCATTCACGCTCATCGTGGCCAGCTCCGCGGAGTGGCTGGCGCCTGCTCGTGATGCCGTCAGCAGCGCCGACACCGCGGGGCCCAACTCGCGCACCAGCATCTCGAAGTAGGCCGGGCCCAACACCGCCACGTTGCCGATCAGCTTCTTCGCCTGAGCGTTGGCGATCATCACCAGCACCGCGCCGAAGAAGGCCATGCCGGACATCACCAACAACACGCTGCGCCCGCCCAGCTCGTGCACCTGCGCCAGGGTTTCACGCCACGGGATTCCCTCCCGCGCGCCCGCCCGCACCGTGCGCGCCAGCATCACCCCCGGCGCCCCGAAGAAGAGCAGCACGCGCTTCATGCGAGCACCTTCGACAGCAGCGACGTCAGCAGGAAGTCCAACAGGAAGATGGCCGCGCAGCCCAGCACCACCGCGCTCGCCGCGGCCTCTCCCACGGCGCGGGCTCCTCCCTTCGCCCGGAGCCCCACCGCCGTGGACACCAGCGAGATGGCCAGCCCGAACGCTCCCGTCTTCACCACGCCCCCGAGGATGTCGGACGGGCTCAGCATCTGCGCGAACGTCCCGAAGAACACCCGCACCGGCAGGTCCAACGTGAGCTTCGCCGCCACCGCCTCGCAGAGGATGGACACCAGGAACGTGAACGTGCTCAGCCCCAGCATGCTCAGCTCCATGGCCACCACCCGGGGCGCCACCAGCAGCGCGAACGGATCCAGGCCAATGCCTCGCAGGCCTTCAATCTGTCCGCCCACCTTCAGCGTGGCCAGCTCCGCCGCGTTCCTCGCGCCGATCCGCGCCGACATGATCAGCCCCAGCAGCAGCGGGCCGAACTCCCACAGCACGCCGTAGCCCGCGGCCCATCCCAGGAAGGCCCTCGCCCCGAAGCGCTGGATGTAGAGCGAGGCCTGCACCACCACGATGACGCCCGCCAGCGCCGCCGTCGCCAATGCAAGCGGCAGCGACCCGTAGCCGAACTGCACCAGCCCTCGCGCGAGCTCGCGCCGCTCCAGCCTGCGCAGACCCCAGGCCGTGCGGCCCGCGACCAGGGCCAGCGCTCCCACGCCGCCCACCGCCCGCATCGCCGAGCGTCCCAGCCAGGCCAGGGCGGTGGTGCTCACGGGTGCTGGGACCGCGGAGTCATGCGAGGGCCTCGTCCGGCGCGCTTTCGAGCTGCGGCGCCGGGGCCCCATCGTGCACCAGTCTGCCGCTTCGCAGGTACAACCAGCGGGGCAGGGGCAGATCCACCGGCGCTTCCGGCGCCGCCACCAACAGCGTTCCCTGGCCAGCGACCTCCAGGAGCACCCTCGCGACCTGACGCGCCGTGCCGGGATCCAGGCCCGCGAACGGATCATCCGCCAGCAGCACCGCCGGCCTCGCCGCGATCGCCCTCGCGAGCCCCGCGCGCTTCTTCATGCCGCCGGACAACCGCTCCGGCAGCGTGTCCGCCGCGTCCGCCAGTCCCACCGAGCGCAGCACCGCGTCCGTCCGCTCGCGAGCCTCGTCTTCGGGCACGCGACGGCGGAGCAATGGCTGCATCACGTTCTGCCGCACCGTCAGCGAGTCGAAGAGCGCGTCCGTCTGGAACACGAAGCCAAACGACGCCTGCTGCGCGCGCCGCTCCGGCGCCGAGAGCCTGGAGACGTCCTGTCCGTCCCACGTCACCCGTCCGGAAGAGGGGCGCAGGAGGCCCGCGAAGGCCTTCAGGATCGTCGTCTTGCCCGACCCCGAACGCCCCAGCACCAGCGCCTGCGTGCCGGGCGGGACGTGGCAATCCGTGGGCTCCAGCACGGTGCGGGTGCCGTAGCGGAGGGTCAGGGCTTCGGCGCGCAGGTCCATGGTGAAGGGGGCGGTTTCTCCTCAGGGCCGCCAGTAGACGACGGTTCCATGGTCACCCGCGACTCCGATGTTCGTGGGTGAGGTCGAGTCCAGGGACCTGAGCGCGTTCAGCCCGGGGTGAACGGCGTCCCAGGTGATTCCACCGTAGAAATAGACGCCTCCCTGTCCAGCAGCCACATAAACCTTGCCCTGCGCGAGGCCCTGGACGTCCAGGACATTGAGTCGCGTCCCCAGGGAGCTGGCCTGTGGCAAGGCGCTCCACATGCCTCGGTAGTTCTGGAGTACCTGCCCATTGTCTCCCGCCACGAAGGCAAGACGGCTGTTCACGACATCCACCGCGCGAAGGGAGCCTTCGATGGGAGGGCTGAACGGCTCTTCCTGCCAGGCGCTTCCATCCGCATTGGAGCGGAAGACCCGGATCGTCGACTGGCTTCCGACGGTGACAAAGCCCGCTGCCATGAGTGTGTCCGGTGTTCCCACGCCATCAATGGCTCGCAGGTTGGCCGGGACCTGGGTCACGACCGTCGGAGCATCCGGGCTGCGCCAACGCACGATGCTACCGTTGCTTGCCACGGCGTAGAGGACGGGCTCGCTGCCTGCCGGCTGCTCCAGCCCGACAATCCCATAGAGGGTGCTGGTGTTCCCGTTCGCGACCACGACCGCGCAGTCGGTGCCTTGCGGATCTGTCGGCGCGCGGGTGGTGAGCTGTCCATTCGCGCCCGCCAAGTACACCCGCCCGGTGCTGCTGGTCCATGCCGCCTTCCAGTCCCCAGTACACCTGAAGGACTTCAAGCCTGCGGGCGAGGCAGTGGCATAGTTGAGCAGGTCATTTCCCGCGAACCAGGCTCCCTGGGTCCCATGGAGCGCAATGGCGTTCCATACGACATCCCCGCCGACGAGCAGGTTCTCACGCCAGGTGAGCGTGGCGCAGGTGCTGCCCTCGTCCACGCCACCCACGCAGTTGTTGTCCAGCCGGTCGCAGACCTCCGGAAGCCCGTTCGCCACGTAGACGGTGCTCTCGTCACAGTCCGTGGACACCGTGGGCTTGCCCGAAGGGACCGTTCCGCACGTCTGGCCCTCGACCGCGCCAGCCTTTCCGTCGCCGTCCTCGTCCACGTACCAGGCCGTGGGCGTGACGGTGCTGTTGCAGACGACGCGACCATCATTGCCGCAGACGTTCGCACCCGGGCACTGGGAGGCGTTGAAGCAATTCCCGCCCACGTCGAACGACTCGTCCTTCACGTCATCGCAGTTGTCGTCCTTGCCGTCGCAGCGGAACTCCGCCTGCCCCGGGTGGACGCTCGGGTCGCGGTCGTTGCAGTCTCCGGTGCGGGACGCGGTCAGCGCGGGCCCCTCGCATGCCACCACGCGGGGCGGCAGGAGCCCGTTGCCGTAACCATCGCCATCATCGTCCGCGTACCAGGGCTTGGGACCGCCCACGGTCTCGTCGCGGTCGTTGCAGTCCGTGCCGCCTTCGGACGAAACGACGTAGCCGTCGCCGTCGCCATCCGTGGCCGCCAGCAGCAGCTCCACCGGTGTGATGCCGTCCTTCGCGAGGCTCGCGGTGGCCTCCGCGATCGCCACCCGGGCGCCTTCGCAGGACTGCTCGTGTGCCTGGGCCAGGAGCTTCACGTCGTTGCTCCAGCCTGCCTGCCGGAACACCGCCACGGACAGCGTGCCCGGAGGCGCACCGGCGGACACGTTCACGTCCTTCGTGACGTGCTGGGACACCTCCGCCTGATCCGTGACGGTCAGCGTCACGCACCCCGGCCGAAATCCTTCGTAATGAACCTGCACCTTCAGGGCGGCGGACTTGAGCTCATCGCCCTTGGAGCACCCCGCGAGGGTGCTCGCGAGCACAGCGACCAGGAATAAACGCATGGGACACGCATTCTGGGGCGCGCCCACACCCGGAGTAGGGCGATGTCGCCACCCGTCGGCAATTCAACCCGAGAGCCTTCTTCCCCGACCCTTAGTCCGCTGCGCGAGGCATCGTCCAGACACGCACCGCTCATCACCCCCCAGATGACGGCTTCCGTGTATAGGGGCCGCTGACCTTTCAACATTGGCCCGTTCCACCGCACGCCTTATGCCTACCGTCCGCCGTGCCCTCTTCGCCGCGCCACTGGGTGCCTGCCTCTGCGCGCTGGCCCCGGACGCCTTCGCCCAGACGCCTCCGGCCCCGTCTCCGGCGCCCGCCACCGAGGCTCCCGCCAGCGCCTTCCCCAAGCCGCCGATGCCGTCCGGCGATGCCGCGCCGCTGACGCTGGAGCGCGCCGTGGAGCTCGCCTCGCAGAAGAACGAGGCCGTGCTCGCCGCGGGGCAGTCCGCCGAGGCCGCCCAGGCCCGCGTCGCCCGCGCCCGCGCCTTCTTCCTGCCCACCATCACGGCCGCTGGCACCTACACGCGGCGCCTGCGTGAGTCCACGCGCGAGGTCGGTGGACAGACCGTCGTGCTCCAGAAGTACAACGCCCTGGGCGCGGTCTTCTCCGGCCGCATGGCCCTCTTCGACGCGCGCGGCTTCCCGCTCTACAAGGCCGCGAAGCTGGAGAGCGAGGCCTTCAAGCTGGACGCCGTGGAGACGCGCCGCCAGGTGTCCTTCAGCGCCGCCAACGCCTTCCTCGTCACCCTGGCCAACCAGCAGGTGTACCAGGCAGCCGAGCAGCGCCTGGCCTACGCGAAGCAGAGCCTGGCGGACGCACAGGCCCGCGCCAGCTCCGGGCTCGCCAGCACCAACGACGTCACCCGCGCGGAGCTGGAGCTGGCCACCGCTCATTCGAACCTCGCCGCCGCCCTGGGCACCGCGGAGACGAGCCGCCTGGAGCTGGGCTACCTGCTCGTGGAGCCCGTGCAGGGGGAGCTCGCGCCGCCGGAGCCGCTGCTCGCGGACGCCATCCAGCCCACGCCGTCCCTGGAGCTGCTCACGGAGGGGGCCACGGACCGGCGGCCGGACATCCTCTCCGCGCGCCTGCGCGTGCGCTCGCTGCGGGAGAACGCGAAGGAGCCCCTGGCTCGCCTGCTGCCGTCCCTGGGCGCGAGCGCCCAGTACCGCCTCACCAACGAGGCGGGCCTCAACGGCAACGTCGGTGATGGCTTCCTCGCCCTGGACCTCACCTGGACGCTCTTCGACGGCGGCGCCCGCTACGCGGACCGCGACGAGCGCGTGGCCAACGCCAACGTCGCGGAGCTGAACACCCAGGCCGCGACGCGCCGCGTGCCGGTGGACATCGAGCAGGCTCGGGTGAATCTGGAGACGGCGCGAGCCGCGCTCGCGCAGAGCGAGCAGGCGGCGAAGGCGGCGCGCAAGAACGCCGCGGAAACAGGCATCCTCTACCGCCAGGGCCTGTCCACCGCGCTCACCCTGGCGGACGCGTCGCTCAGCCTCTTCGAGGCGGAGGTGGCGCTCGCCCAGAACCGCTATGGGCTGGGCGTGGCGTTGTTGGGCCTGCGGGCCGCTGTCGGACTGAATCCGCTGGGGAAGGAACCGTGAAGGCAATGCAACGCACTGGTGTGCTGGCCCTGTCGCTGGCCGTGCTGTCCCTGGCCCCTGGCTGCAAGAAGGAAGCGACCGCGCAAGGTGGCAAGGCCGCGGGCCGGGGCCCCCTCCAGTTCCCCGTGGAGGTCGCGCCCGTGGAGTCGCGCGACGTGGAGTACGCGGTCAGCGCCGTGGGCGCGGTGGAGGCCTTCGAAAGCGTGCAGATCACCGCGCGCGTCCCGGGCGCCCTGGAGCGGGTGTCCTTCACCGAAGGCCAGACGGTGAAGAAGGGCGACACGCTCGCGGAGATCGAACCCGCGCGCTACGCCATCGCCGTGCGCGCCGCGGAGGCCGTGCTGCAGAAGGCCCAGGCCGCGCTGGTGGAGGCCAAGGCCGGCGCCCAGCGCCGCGCGGAGGTCAACGCGCAGAGCCCGGGCCTGCTGCCCGCCGAACAGCTGGAGACGTACCAGGCCCGCGCCGCCACCGCCCAGGCGGACGTGTCGGCCGCGAAGGCGGCGTTGGATCAAGCCCAGCTCAACCAGCGCGACGCGTACGTGCGCGCCCCCATGGACGGCGTCCTCCAGACGCGCACCGTGCAGACGGGCCAGTACGTGCAGCCGGGCGTGGTGCTGGCCACGCTCCTGCGCCGCGAACCGCTGCTCCTGCGCTTCAACGTGCCCGCGGCGGACGTGACGCGGATCACCCCGGGGATGCCCGCGCGCTTCACGGTGCGCTCGGACGGCGGGGCGTACGAGGCGAAGATCACCTACGTGTCCGCGAGCGCGGACACGCAGAGCCGCATGGTGGCGGTGACCGCGGAGGTGACGGGCGAGGCCGCGCAGAAGCTGCGCCCGGGCGCCTTCGCCACGGTGAGCGTGCCGGTGGAGTCGCGCGGGGGCAGCCCGGTGATTCCGCAGACGGCCATCCGCCCCAGCGAGCGCGGCTTCCTGGCGTTCGTGGTGACGGACAACAAGGCGCGCGAGCGCATCCTGGAGCTGGGCCTGCGCACGCCGGACGGACGGGTGGAGGTGAAGGAAGGCCTCAAGCCCGGTGAGACGCTGGTGGTGCGCGGCGCGGAGGCCCTGCGCGACGGCGTGGCCGTGCGCGTGGAGCAGGAGCGCCCGAAGCCGAAGGTGGGAGGCGAGCAGCCCCCGGCCGAGGCCCGCGGCGACACGAACCCGAACGCGGGTGCCGAGGGCCGGCCATGAGCATCACCGACGTCTGCATCAAGAAGCCGGTGTTCGCCTGGATGATCATGGCGGCGACCATCATCTTCGGACTGGTGGCGGCCCAGCGCATCGGCATCAGCCAGTTCCCGGACGTCGACTTCCCCACCATCAACATCTCCGTGTCGTGGGAGGGCGCCAACCCGGAGGCGGTGGAGTCGGACGTCGTCGAGTTCATCGAAGAGGCCGTGACGCAGGTGGAGGGCGTCAAGAGCATCACGTCCTCCGCGCGCCAGGGCAGCGCCAACATCACGGTGGAGCTGGATCTGTCGCGCAACGTGGACCTGGCGCTGCAGGACGTGCAGACCAAGGTGAGCCAGGCCCAGCGCCGGCTGCCGCTGGACATCGATCCGCCCGTCGTCTCCAAGTCCAACCCGGAGGACCAGCCCATCATGTGGCTGGGCGTGGCCGGACCGTTCTCCCAGCAGGTGGTGAGCGACTTCGCCCGCTACCGCGTGAAGGAGCGCCTGCAGACGGTGCCCGGCGTGGGCGAGGTCATCCTGGGCGGCCTCCTGGAGCGCAACGTGCGCATCTGGGTGGACGCGCAGAAGCTGGACGCGCACGGGCTCACCGTCACGGACATCACCGCCGCGCTCCAGCGCGAGCACGTGGAGCTGCCCGCGGGCCGCATCGAGACGCAGGGCCGCGAGGTCAACGTGCGCTTCATGGGCGAGGCGCTGGACCTGGAGACGCTTCAGAACGTCGTGGTGCGCGAGGAGGGCGGCCGCCCGGTGTACCTGCACGACGTGGCCATCGTGGAGGACGGCTTCGAGGACGAGCGCCGCCTGGCTCGCGTGAACGGCGAGCCCGCCCAGGCCATGGGCATCAAGAAGCAGCGCGGCGCGAACGCGGTGGCCGTGGCCCAGGCGGTGCGTGAGCAGCTGGCGCAGCTCCAGAAGGAGCTGCCGGAGGGCATGAGCGCGAGCATCAACTTCGACTCGACGCAGTTCATCGAGGAGAGCGTGCATGAGATTGAGTTCGAGCTGTTGCTCGCGTGCATCCTCACCGCGTTCGTGTGCTGGGTGTTCCTGGGGTCACTCTCCAGCACGCTCAACGTCGTGCTCGCCATTCCCATGTCGCTGTTGGGGACGGTGGCGGTCATCTACTTCCTGGGCTTCACGCTCAACACGTTCACCCTGCTGGGATTGGCGTTGGCCGTGGGCATCGTGGTGGACGACGCCATCATGGTGCTGGAGAACATCTTCCGGCACGCGGAGGAGGGGAAGGACCGGGTGAGCGCCGCGCGTGAAGGCACGGCCGAAATCACCTTCGCGGCCCTGGCGGCGACGCTGGCGGTGGTGGCCATCTTCCTGCCCGTCGTCTTCATGAAGGGCATCATCGGCCGGTTCTTCCTCCAGTTCGGCGTCACGCTGTGCGTGGCGGTGCTCCTGTCCTACGTGGAGGCCATCACCCTGGCGCCCGCGCGCTGCGCGCAGCTGCTCAAGACGTCCCGCGAGCACCGCAGCCGCATTGGCGTGGTGGTGGACAAGGCCTTCTCCAAGCTGGAGGCGCTGTACGCGCGGGCGCTGGGCTGGGGGCTGGTGCGGCCCTGGCGCGTGCTGCTGGTGGCGGTGGCCATGCTGTTCCTGAGCGCGTTCGCGTTCAAGGCGCTGCCGGGCGAGTTCGTGCCGTCGCAGGACCAGGGCCGCATGTCCGTGCGCCTGCAGACGGCGGTGGGCAGCAGCCTGCAGGAGACCAACCGCCTCTTCAAACGCGCGGAGGAGTTCGTCGCCAGCCGTCCGGAGGTGACGCGCGTGTTCGTGGTGGTGGGTGGCGGCGGCAGCGGGTCCGCCGTGAACTCCGGCAACATGAACCTGACGCTGGTGCCGACGGATCAGCGCATGTCGCAGGCGGACTTCGCGCAGGTGCTGCGCAAGGAGCTGAACAGCTACCCGGGCCTGCGCGCGGTGGTGCAGGACCTGTCCCAGGCGGGCTTCACCGCGCAGCGCGGCTTCCCGGTGGAGTTCAGCGTGCGCGGGTCGGACTGGGACAAGCTGGTGGAGGCGAGCCAGTCCCTGCGCGATCAACTCCAGGCGTCCGGCAAGGTGGTGGACCTGGACACGGACTACCAGCTGGGCCAGCCGGAGCTGCGCATCACCCCTGACCGCGCTCGCGCGGCGGACGTGGGCGTGCCCATCCAGGCGGTGGCGTCCACGGTGAACGCGCTGGTGGGCGGCGTGCGCGTGGGCAAGTACAGCAGCGGCGGGCGGCGCATCGACGTGCGCATGCGGCTGCTCGCGAGCCAGCGCTCGCGGCCGGAGGACCTGTCGCTGCTCAAGGTCCGGACGGCGAACAATTCGCTGGTGCCGCTGTCGTCGCTGGTGACGCAGGAGGAGCTGCCCGCGCTGCAGGCCATCACCCGGCGAGACCGTGAGCGCGCCATCAGCATCTTCGCCAACGTGGCGCCGGGGTCGAATCAGGAGGAGGCGCTGGCCACGGTGGAGTCCCTGGGCAAGGACCTGCCCGGCGGCATCCGCGTGGTGGCGGGCGGCGCGAGCGTGGCGTTCCGCGACTCGATGAGCAGCCTCATCTTCGCGCTCTTCATGGGCATCGCCGTCGCGTACATGGTGCTGGGCGCGCAGTTCAATTCGTTCCTGCACCCGGTGACGGTGCTCACGATCCTGCCCCTGTCGGTGGCGGGCGCGTCGTTCGCGCTGCTCATCACGGGCAACACGCTGAACATCTTCAGCATGATCGGCTTGCTGCTGCTCATGGGCATCGTGAAGAAGAACTCCATCATCCTGGTGGACTACGCGCTCCAGCAGCGCGAGCAGGGCGCGGACGCGATGCAGGCCATGCTGCGCGCGGGCCCGGTGCGCCTGCGTCCCATCCTGATGACGTCCACCGCGACGATGATGTCCGCGGTGCCGGCGGCGCTGGCGCTGGGCGCGGGCAGCGAGACGCGCGCCCCCATGTCCATCGCGGTGCTGGGCGGCCTGTCCGTGTCCACGGTCTTGAGCCTGCTCGTGGTGCCCGCGTTCTACGTTGTCGCGGACCGCCTCAAGACGCGCCTGGGCAACCGGTTCAGCAAGGGGAAGGGCGATGACGACTCGCACTCCGCCCACGAGGAGCCCCGGCCGGTGCCGCACGGGTAGCGGGCTGGACAAGTCTCAGCGGCGGCCTGACCGCCCGCGCGCCCCCGGCGCCGGTGGACGATGCAGGCGCCCTGGCACATGCGCAGCGTCTTCGGAACACGGCCCCGCCTTGGGGCCCTGAACCTTCGGAGACGCTGCCATGGCCACGCCTGTTCCTCCCGACACCCACGCCGTGCCCGTCAAGGAGCGCGACGAGTCGCTCGAGCTCCAGCCGTTCCTGGACGAAATCCAGGGGGACGCCGTCATGCACAGCCAGGGCCTGGAAGCCCGGGAGGCGGCGAGCGCGGTGTTCTGCTCGCTCGCCCGGAGGCTGTCGGATGGCGAGGACGTGAAGCTCTACCGCGCGCTGCCCGGCGGCATCGGCGCCATCCTGGGGGCCTGCTCGGTGCACCGGGGACCTTCACGCGCCAAGCGCATTGGCCGCGATGAGTTCATCACCGACGTGGCGGACCACCTGAACATCAAGCCCGACCAGGCCTTCCGCGTCGTCACCGCGGTGTTCACCGCCGTGCGCGACCGCATCCCCGAGGACGAGATCGCCGCCGTGGCGTCGCAGCTGCCCGCCGACCTGGGCGACCTGTTCCGCAGACCTGTCTGACCGTCGGACCGGTTTCAGGAGCGGAACGAAGGATCTCTCTCATGGGAGAGGTTAACTTCCATCGCCCGCCGTGCTGACATGATGCGCGATGCCAGCCTCGCAATCCTTCTCGCGCACCGCGTGCACAGTCGCGCTCCTCGCCCTCGTCGGGTGCGGCTCTGCCACCGTCGGTGGGGGTGGCAGCCCGGCACAGGCGAAATGGGTCAGCCCCATCGTCAGCACTCCGGACGGCGGGCAACTCCGCACGACCATCTACTATGGGCCCTGGCAGTGCAGCGCCGAGTTCCTCTCCCGCTGCGAGTCGAAGTGCGCGGCGCAGGGCCACGCCCTCATGGGCTGCATGTGGCTGGCCGACATCAAGGGCGACTGGCAGGGGCGATACCTCTTCATGCCCGCGGAGGTCGGTGGCCGCCTCGCCATCACCCACTGCTGTTGTGACTATCCGGCCGCGTCCAACCTCAAGCAGTTGCGCACGCAGTGGAACAAGGCGCGTCCTGGCTTCCGCGAGGACTGGGCCCAGGAGTTTGGCGCGTGGCCGGCAGGCAAGGACCCCTGGCCAGGCCACCACATCTTCGACCTCGCGCACGGAGGCCCTGCCACCGCACCCGGCAACATCCTCCCCACGCCTCCAGACGTGCACGACCTTTTCAGCAAGGAGTACCCCGCCTGTTACGCGCCTGGCGGCAAGTGGCTCACCCCCGGCCCCGCGCGGCCCTACGTGGACTGAGGACAGCACCATGACGACGCTCATGCGGCGCCTGCTCGCTGAAGTCTCCGCTCGCCACTTCCCCAACCCTCCGGCCACCCATGCGCAGGTCGAGGCCTTCGAGGCGCGCGTAGGCTGGCAACTGGACGATGACCTGCGCGCCTTCTATCTGCACTGCGACGGAGCCACGCTGTTTGCTCCACGAGAGAAGGCGCCCAACTACCGCATTCTCCCGCTCGACGAGATTGAGCGCGCGCGCGTCAAGATGAGGCACGAGGACACGGACACCTATGGTCCCGCCTCCTGGTACACCCTGCTCTACCTCCAGGACGGGGACTACATCCTCGCGGACGTCGCGCGGCAGGTGGACGGGGGATACCCGCTCCTCGACGCCTTTCACGAGACGTTCCCGGATCCGGCGGAGACCCGGCAGATTGCCGCGTCGTTCAGCGAGTTCCTGGAGAGGGCGCTGGCCAGCGGCGATGACTTCTTCTGGTTGAACGCGGGCTGAGCTCCCCAGTGCCGCACGAATTCAGGCGCGGAGGCGCGGGGCGAGCAGCTTCCAGTACGACACGGGGAAGACGCGGGCGAGCATCGCCAGCGCCACGGCGTCCTTGCCGACGAGGATGCGCTGCTCGCGCGCTTCGACCCCTCGCACGATGATGTCGCCCGCGGCCTCCGCCGGGAGCCGCAGCATCTTCTGGAACGACTTGCGGCGGCGGGAGACCTCCTCGTCCGTCGCGCCGGTGGGGACCCGGGCGCTCGCGGCGATGGACGTCGCGACGCCGCCCGGGTGCACCACGGTGACTCCCACGGTGGTGCCTTCCAACTCGTGGCGCAGGCCCTCGGAGAAGCCTCGGACGGCGAACTTGCTCGCCGCGTAGGCCACCTGTCCCGGCGGGGCCACCAGCCCGAAGACGCTGGAGAGGTTCACCAGCCGCGCGTCGTCGCTCTGGCGCAGCAGGGGCAGGAAGGCACGGCTCAGGCGCACCACACCCCAGAAGTTGATGCCGAACAGCCACTCGAAGTCGTCGCTGCTCACCTGTTCGAAGGAGCCTCCAAGCGCGACGCCCGCGTTGTTGAAGAGCAGGTCGACCCCGGGATGCTCCGCCGTCACCTTCTCCGGGAAGGCCTCCACGGCCTCCTTGTCGGACACGTCGAGCCGGTGGCGGCTGATGCGCAGCTGCGGCGCACTCGCCAAGTCCGCTGTTTCAGCGAGCCCCGCTTCGTTCACGTCCGCGAGCGCGAGGTGACAGCCCTTGCGCGCCAGGCAGACCGCGATGGCGCGGCCGATGCCGCTCGCCGCGCCCGTGACGACCGCCGTCCTGCCTTGAAGCCGCATGCGCTCAGCCACGGGCCACCTCCGCGTTGGAACGGGTGCTCACCTCCGGAAGCAGCGCCTGTCCCGAGGCCGCGCTCCCGGACCGCTTGAACTCCATGGCTTCGTCGTCCACGCGCCCGTAGCGCATCATCACCAGGTCGCGGACGTAGTTCTGGTACAGGCGCCACGGGGCGCGCGTGCCCTGGCGGGGCAGGGAGTCCAGCGCGCGCTGCACGTAGCCGGAGCGGAAGTCGAGCACGGGCTCCGGCGTCATGGCCGGGCCCGTCAGGCGGGGCACGCATTGCGTGTAGCCGTGCTGCTTCATGTGGTTGAGCAGGCGGCAGGTGTACTCGGCCACCAGGTCGCACTTCAGGGTCCACGACGCGTTGGTGTACCCGAAGGCCGCGACGAGGTTGGGCACGTCGCTGAACATCATCCCCTTGTACGCGAGCGTCCGCGCCAGCTGGACGGGCTCTCCGTCCACGGACAGCGCCAGGCCGCTGAGGATCTTCACGTTCAGCCCCGTGGCGGTGACGATGATGTCCGCGTCCACGTGCGCGCCCGAGCGCAGCTGGAGGCCCTTTTCGGTGAAGGACTCGATGTGGTCCGTCACCATGGAGGCGCGCCCCTCTCGGATGGCGCCGAAGAGGTCTCCGTCGGGGGCGACGCACAGCCGCTCGTCCCAGGGATTGTAGCGGGGCGCGAAGTGCGTATCGACGTCGTAGGCCTTGCCGAGCGCCTTCCGCACGCCCAGGCGCAAGAGCCATTTGAACAGCCCCGGCCGGCTGCGCGCGATGCCATAGAGGAGCATGCCGCGCAGGACGTTCTTCCAGCGCGCGACCGCGTAGGCCGCGCGCCGGGGGAGGACGTACCTCAACGCCCGGGCGACGCCGTCCTCGGCCGGTTGATCCGCGATGTACGTGGGCGAGCGCTGCAACATCGTGACGTGCGCGGCGCGGTCGGCCATCGCGGGGACCAGCGTCACCGCCGTCGCGCCACTGCCGATGACGACCACGCGCTTGCCGCCGTAGTCCAGGTCCTCGGGCCAGTGCTGCGGGTGCACGACGCGGCCCTGGAAGCGCTCCGTGC
Organism: Corallococcus sp. AB018; assembly: GCF_003986945.1. Lineage (NCBI taxonomy): Bacteria > Pseudomonadati > Myxococcota > Myxococcia > Myxococcales > Myxococcaceae > Corallococcus > Corallococcus sp. AB018. The sequence goes on from NZ_RAWR01000060.1 coordinate 32,036, forward strand.
CGGGCCACGTGGGCGTGTAGCCGCTCGCGTAGTCGTAGTAGCCGGTGCAGGCGTAGAGGAAGCCGCACGTCATGCGGACGGGCGCGCGCTCAGGGCCCACCTCCATGTCCACGGTCCAGCGCGCGTGCTCGGAGGACCACTCCGCGCGCGTGACGCGGTGGTGGTAGCGGATCCGCTGGTCGATGCCGTACTCCGCCGCGGTCTCCTCGATGTACGCCTTGATGGAGGGCCCATCCGCGATGGCCTTGCCCCCCAGCCACGGCCGGAACCGGTAGCCCAGCGTGTACATGTCCGAGTCCGAGCGGACGCCCGGGTAGCGGAACAAATCCCACGTGCCGCCCATGGCCCCGCGCCCCTCCAGGATGGCGTAGCTCAGGGTGGGGCAGCGCGTCTGCAGGTGGTACGCGGCGCCGATGCCCGACAGGCCCGCGCCGATGATCAACACATCGACGTGCGAGAGCGGCTCGGCGGAGGACAGCGGCATCACGGGACTCCTCGTGGTACAGGAAGGTACCCAGCCTATGCGTCTGTTGAACAGAGGTAGCAGTGACATCTGGTACCGTCAAGTACCAGCCCCGGGAGCCGCATGACGACCCCGTCCGACCCACCAGGCGAAGCGCCCCGGGAGCGGCTCGTCGCGGGCCTGGCGCAGGCCATCATCGAGGTGGGCTACGCCCGGCTGACCATCGCGGACATCGTGCGGCACGCGCGCGTGTCGAAGCGCACGTTCTACGAGCACTTCGAGGACAAGGACGCATGCCTGCTCGCGCTCTACGCGGCGCAGAGCGCCCGGCTGCTGGCGGAGATCCAGGCGGCCATCCAGCACGCGCCTCCGGGGGAGATGCGGGCCAGCATCGGCGCGGCCGTGTACCTCGCGAGCCTCCAGAGCCGGCCGGGGCTCGTGCGGACGCTCCTGGTGGAGATCCTGCACGTGGGGCCGAAGGGCGTGGCGCTGCGCCGCCAGGTGATGCGCGGCTTCGCGGAGTTGATGCGAAGGGAGTTCGACGCGGCGGGCACCGGGGCCACGTTGTCCCCGGCGATCGCGATGGCGCTCGTGGGCGGCATCAACGAGCTCATCCTGGAGGCCGTGGAGGAGGACCGCGTGGACCGGCTCTCGGAGCTGGCCGGCCCGGTCGCGGCGTTCGTGCGGGGGCTCCTGGAAGCGCGGCCTCCGGCGAAGTGAAGGGCGCTCAGTCCATGTGCTCCATGGGGATGCCCCGGGGCACGGCCCAGGGGTGGCTCCGCTCTTCGTAGACGGAGAAGACCGGGGCGGGGAAGTTCGGATCCGTGAAGGCACCCACGGCGATGGCCACGGCGTCCGGAGCCCCCGCGCTCACGTAGTAGACCGTCGCGCCGCACTCCGGACAGAAGTGGAAGGTGGTGGGGATGCCGCTCTCGTCGCCCTTGCGGACGAATGTCTGGGAGCGGCCCTCGATGGCGGTGATGTCTTCACGCCGGAAGCGGGCCTGCACGGCGTACACGCTGCCGCTGCGCTGCTGACAGGCGAAACAGTGACACATGGAGACCCGGAAGGGCTCTCCCGTGCACTCCACGCGAAGCTGACCGCAGACGCATGACGCTCGGCGCTGGGACATGGGCTGCCTCCAGAAAGGGAGGGCAGTGTGGCTCAGTTCCCGAGCGCTGTTGCAATCAACGGTTTCAGGTCGTTCTCCAGGTCCACCGAGAACGCCACCACGCCGCCCGTGGTGTCGCTGCCCGCCAGCTGCATGCCCAGGGTGGCGTAGTACTTCGCGCCCCGGTCCAACCACGGCGTGACGCGCGGGCCGCCACCATCGCGCCCACCGCGTTCCATGCGGCTCCCGCGTCCGGCGCCAGTTCCTGGGCTGTCACGGCCAGAGCCGCCTCCTGCTCTGGAGCCGGAGCGCCCGCGCCACCACAGGCCCACAACAGGAAACACATCCCCGCACCGCTGACTGCCCTGATCACCGCATTCATGAACACCTCCGTTCCCGTTCAACCCGGATTGTTCGAAAGGATTGCGGTGTGTCGCATCCGCCGGCTCGCCGCGGGCCGTGGTCTTGCCCTGCCTGGATTCACATGCTAGCCGATAGGTTCTTTTGCGAAGCCGCTCACGGGGCCATGGCACTCTCGACTCCGCATCGAATCACCTGCGCCGATGGCTTCGAGTTGCAGTCCACGCTGCACAGCCCGGCGGGCCCCATCCGGGGCGTGGTGCTGGTGCATCCCGCGACCGCCATGCCCGCGAGTATGTATTTCGCGTTCGCCGAGCGGCTGACGGACGACGGCTTCGCGGTGGTGACCTACAACTACCGGGGCGTGCACCCTTCAGGCGTGGCGAAGCGGACGCATGCCGGGTTCCTCACCTGGGCCGACCAGGACGTGGACGCGGTGACCCGCTGGGCGGCGGAGCAATACCCGGGGCTGCCGCTGCTGGCCGTGGGACACAGCTTCGGCGGCCACGCCATTGGACTGAGCGCGAGCAGCCAGCAACTCACCGCGGCGGTGATGGTGGCGGCCCAGGCCGGGAGCCTGCGGTTCATCCACTCCATTCGGGAGCGGATGCTGGTCGCGATGTACCTCAAACTCATCGGGCCGCTGTGCGCGCGGGTCCTGGGCTACATGCCCTATGCGCGGCTGGGGCTTGGCGAGGACGTCCCCGCCCAGGCGTTGCTGGAGTGGAGCCGCTGGGCGTCGCTGCCTCGCTTCTACTTCGACGCCCCGAACGTGGACGCCGCGGCCCGCCTCAAGCGGCTGCGCATGCCGGTGCTGGCCATTGGCCTGGACGATGACCCCTGGGGGCCACCCGAAGCCATCGACCTGGTCTGTGAGCACCTCACCGGCTGCACCGTGGAGCGCCGGCAGTTCTCCCCAGCGGACAGCCTGGGCCAGGGCATCTGCCACCTGGGCTTCTTCCGCGAGCACCACGCCGCCACGCTCTGGCCCACGGTGAGGGAGTGGCTGCGCCGCCACGCCCCGGAGCGCGGCTGAAGGCCTTCAGCGCTTGGAGGGCGCCGCGTCCGCGATGGCGCGGGCCTTCGTGTTCGCGTCCTTCGTCTTCGTGGACACCTCGCCGCTGATGGACTCGAAGCCCTTGAGTCCCCTCACGACCAGGTACTCCCCCAGCTTCTTGCCCGGGCCGGACTCTTCCTTGTTCAGGGCGAAGCACGTCACGCGCTGGATGACGGCGAAGGGCTTTCCGTCCTTCATGCGCCATTCCAGCTTGGGACCGAAGCGGGACACCGGGCACTGCGCCTTCGGCCTCAGCTCGAGGGTGAAGCGGGAGTCGCTCTTGGAGGTGATTTGCCGCTGGATGTCGTAGGCGCTGTAGAACTCCGTCAGCACGTAGTCGCCACCAGGGCCGTCACATTGGAGGGGGATGTCGCCGCCCTCGGAGTCATCCGCCTCGGCCTGACGCGGGCACTTCTCCACGTCGGTGTATTCGGAGGACAGCTCCGCTGGAGCGGTGTGCAGCAGGAACAGCGCGGGAAGGACGAGGGCGGTGAGCATTCGCGGCAGCGTAGCGCACCCGCTGCTTCACCCTTTCGCGTCGTCGCCCATCCCGTCCTCCTCATCGGTCATCAGCTCGTCCTCGTCATTGAGGTGGATGCGGTATGCGATGGGCGCGTGGTCGATCATCGTCCACTGGTTGTAGCCAGGAAATGGGGGCATGGCCTCGATGCGGCTGATGTCCTCGGACTTCCACAGGTAGTCGAGAATCTGGGTCCTGAGCCCACCCGTCTCCGAGACCTTGCCGAAGGTGGCGTCGAGCCGGGGGTGGACCGGCTCCCAGTCGTAGAGGTAATCGACCTCGTCCTCCAGGCTCTCGGGGTTTCCAGGTCGCCCCTTGTCGAGGCTGCTCCAGGCGTAATTCATGTCGCCGATGAGCACCGCGGGCTGCGGCTCCGTGTCGAGCTCGTTGATGTCATCCAGGATTTCATCCGGAGCCTTGTCGGGATTGGCGATGATGTGGACGCCCCCCACGGTGATGTCTCTCAGCCGCACCCGCACCAGGGGCCGCCTCTGGCTGACGCCAATGATCCGGATGTCTGGATTCAGCTCCTCCTGCCACATGACGATGAAGGAGCACGGGCTGGCATTGTTGTTCCTGTCGCCTGCGGCGATGTACCGCGCCCGATAGCCGCCGATTTCGAGGTACCTGGCCAGCGCCCCCCCGCCCTGAGACACCTCGGACAGGAAGATGAGTGAGGGCAGGGCCTGGTGGGTGTCGATGATCGAGAGGACCCACTGGATGATCTGCTGGCAACACCAGAGGCAGCGGGCCTGGGGCTCCAGGTTGCGGGAGTTCAGCCCGCTGGCCCGCTGGGTGTTCCAGTACGCGATGATCACCTGCGCTCCGCCAGGGCCCGGGGCTGGAACGGACGGGCGGCGACGCGCGTGCGAGGGAAGCCCGGGCTCGCGGGGTTCAGGGCCTTCTTCGCGGCGCTCAGCGTCGAGAGGTCCGACACGTTGTAGGGCCCCTGCAACAGCGTCGGCGACAGCCCGTTGACGATGCTCGAGAGCACCTGGCCGTTCGGCGAGAGCACGCTGACGATGTCCATCAGCTGCCACTTGAGGAACATCTGCGTATAGGTCTGGGTGGCGGTGAGGGTGTCGGAGACGTAGGCGGTGTACTCGGTGCTGAGCGACACCTCCTGGGAGCTGGTGGAGCTGGCGCTCAGGCTGGCGGAGATGCCCACGGACATGGGCCCCCAGCCCGCGCTCGCGCTGGTGCCGAGCGAGGCGGAGACGGTGTCGGTGCTCGACGACGTCTGCTGCATGTTCGAGGTGGACGTGGTGCTGACCGTCTGCGTCTCGCCCGGGGCGATGGTGTAGGACTCGGGCAGCCGCCGCCAGTACTGCTCACGAAGCGTACGGTTGCGGTTCTCCAGCAGGCCCGCCGCCACGAGGACGCGCGGGGAGTCCGGAGGGATGACGACCTCGGCGGTGGGCTGCGGGGGCAGTCCGATGTCATTGGGGGCCACCATGGAGTGGGGGCCAAAGAAGACGCTGGGGGTGCTGGAGGTGATGGAGCACACGCCGATGAACGAGCCCGTGTGTCGGCAGGACCAGCTGATGGAGTCCCCGTTGGCCACCCAGAAGTTGATCGCGTAGCCCGCGGGGACGACGCCCATGGCGCACCGGGAGGCGTCCTCGGCGAGGTAGAAGAGCTGCGCGTCCACGGGCAGGTTGTTCCAGAAGCGAAGGGAGCGCATGCCTCCGGTGGGGGCCGAAGCCAGGGTTCCCGCGAGGGCCTGCTGATATTGGGTATTCATGAACGGCCTCCACCCAGGGAGAGCTCGTCCGCGAAGAGACGGGCCCACTCCAGGGCAATGGTGTCCCACTGGAGCGTGGGACGGGTGGCGAGCGCGTGGGCGGCCCGGGAGCGGGCCTCCAGGTGTGCTCGATCTTCGTACAGCCGGGTCAGCGCCGCCGTCAGCGAGTCCACGGACGGCACGTGGGCGTCGGTGAGGATGCGGGGCTGGCACAAGGTCAACGCGACGTCGAGCAGCTCGGCGCTGCCCGCCCAGAGTTCCCCCGGCGCGGTATGGCCGGGGACCACCTGCGCGGCGCCCGTGGCGGCGTGCTCGAAGGCGACGAGCCCCCAGCCCTCGCTGCTGGACGTGTTCACGCCCACGTCGCACGCGTTGTAGACGTGGTTGAGCTGGGCGAGCGACAGCCGGGGCGCGAAGCGTTGGTCCGAGCTGATGATGAGGCGGTCGGTGATGCCGAAGCGCGCTCCCAGCCCACGCACGTCCCAGCCCACGTCCTCGGTGCCCATGTGCAGGTAGAGCCGGGCGTCGGGACGGCCCTGCGCGAAGGCGGCGAAGCCCCTCACCGTGAGGTCGATGAGCTTGCGCGGCTGGTTGCGGTTGGCGTTCAGGACGATGAAGGCGTCGTCCAGCTCGTTCGTCCCGAACAGCGCGGCACGGCTGGCGCGGCGGGACGCGACGAGCGACTCGCTCGGGGGCGACAGGGGGCGGAAGACGTCGGTGTCGACGCCGTGGGGGATGACGTCCACCCGGGGCCAGGTGGGCGCGGTGGTGAGCCGGGCGGCGGCGGCGCTCAGCTCGCCCTGACCGAAGTCGGTGTACGCGACCAGGCGGTGGACGCCCTGGAGCCCCGCGAGGAAGCTCGGGCTCAGCGGGCCGGAGTCCACGGGGCAGTAGGCCACCATCCGGTGGCGTCCGGGCACGCGGCCGAGCGCCCGGACATGGTCCCCGAGCACCCAGATGTCATTGACGAGGAAGACGAGATCCGGCTCCAGGCTGGCGCACAGCTCCGGCAGCTTGCTGACGCCGCGGGCGTCGATGGCGGGGTGGAGCGTCCAGGGCAGATCGTGGGCGCCGCCCGCGTATTTGATGCCGAGCTGGTGGACGTCGTAGTCGCGTGAGGCGCGGCGGAAGATGCTCTCGGTGACCCGGCTGAAGCCGGTGGGGGCCACGGCATCTCCCACCACGAGGATGCGCGGGCGGCTCCGGCGCGCGGAGCCCGGCCGGGGCGCGTCCGCGGAGGTGGCCCGGCGCTCCTCCGTGCGCCGTCGCACAGCCTCCAGCACGCGATCTCCCAGGACGCGGTGGCGCTCGCTCCGGCGTCGCGTGAGGACCTCGTCCCGCGCCCGGAGGAACGCATCGTCGAAGGAGACGGTGTCGGGCATCGCGAGCCCGGGATAGAGGCTCCGGAGCGAGGCGGGCAGCGCGAGCTCGTCCATCACCAGGTCGTCGAAGTCCACGACCAGGCCGGGAATGGCATCCAGCGCCTCCTGGGCGTCGAGCAGGCCTTCGATGAGGGCCTCATCCGGGTCGTTGCGGCGCACGCCTCGCGCTGGATAGGTCCAGCCCCGGTCCCCCATGGAGAGCGCGACGTCGGCGACGGAGCGGTGGATCTTCATCACCCGGAGGGCGCCGGGTTGGGAGAGCGCGGCGGAGACGACGAAGGGTTGGGTGACGTCCTTGTAGGCCCAGCCCGTGGGGCGCACCACGTGCACCAGGTGCTCGCGCGCGGCCTCGAAGGCGGGGCCATCCGACGGGCGCAGGAAGTGCACCGCCGCGGGATGGGGCGCGAAGCCGAAGCGCTCCAGGTTGAGCACTTCACCGTCCGTCACCCAGCCGGGGGCCGAGAGTCCCAACAGCTCGCGCGCCCACTGCCACGTGGTCGACGACAGGGAGCGGGGCAGCGACACCAGGAAGAGCGACGGCGTCTCTTGGGTCGGCGGGGCGCTCATCCTTCCTCGAAGACCGTGTAAAGCATCCCGAAGGTGATGGTGACGTCCGACGAGAAGGTCGCCGTCCCCGAGAGGGCCCGCGGTCCTCCCGAGGAAGAGAGCTGCATGAAGAAGCTGTCACCCGGTCCGCCGGTGAACGTCGCGGTGGCGTCGGTGGTCAAGCTCTTCCAGACCGACACGTTCTGCACTTCGCTGACGTGCCCCTGGGAGACCTTCTTGATATCCGCCTGATAGCCCTGCCCCGGGCAGGGCGTGAAAACGACACGCATGTTGCTCATGGCGTCTGCTCCGTGGTGAAGACGATGGACACGTCCGTCTGGGGTGCGAGCGCCGGGGAGAGCATCGTCGTTGCATAGGCGGAGCAGGCGTAGCTGGCATAGCCAGACACCTGGAAGACGCCGCTCATGCCGGTGACCTGCCCCGAATAGACACGGGCCGGGACGCTGCTGGCGTTCTGATAGCCGTTGATGATGACGGTGACAGGCGCGTTGGCCTGGTTGCGAAAGATGACGCGTACGGGGTCGGACATCCGGTCTCCGGTTGAATCCTGTTCACGTGGCGTGAATCAGAATCCGCCGGTCGGCGTCGCATTGCAATCGCACCCATGTAGAAACAGGGTAGGGATTGGTTGGCACTACCTGCCCTGCCTCCCGGGTAGCATGTCTGCCCATTCCAAGGATGGGCAGACACGCAGGCACAGCGGGGGCGGGCGCTTCAGCTAGTAGCGGAAGCCCACCTGGAGCGACAGGCCGGGGTACTGATCCACGGCGCCACCGGCGACGTACGGGTCGCCCGGCTCCGGGTTGAACTTGAAGAAGTAGCGGCGCAGGTCCGCCTTCAACCTCACGTCCAGGATGCGATTGAGCCGGTACGCCAGCGTGGCGCTGCCCGTGACGGCGCCCGCGGACATGCGCGGGAACCACGCGTCCGAGGACAGCTCGCCGGAGTCCAGCGGGTGCTGGTAGCCAAGCCGGAAGTTGAAGTCGAACTTCTCCGACAGCGCCGCCCGCACGCCCAGGCCCAGGCCCGCGGTCTTGTACTCCACGTTGGGCAGGTCCAACGGCCGCTCGCCGTCCACCGCGTCGATGCGGAACGTGTTCATCCCGTACGTGCCGGTGACTTCGAAGCCGTGTTGCTTCGCCGCGCCGAAGGGAATCACGTAGCGCAGGCCCGCCTGCCACTCGCGCGCCGTGGTGGGGTAGGTGACCTCGCCCGAGGAGCCCGTGGACTTCAGCCCGAAGGACTGATCAATGGAGCCCGTGATGCCCAGCCGCGCCAGCGCTCCCTTCTTGAAGGCCGCGAGCGGATAGACCGTCACGTCACCCGCCAACTGGGGCGCTCCCGGCAGCGCGAAGCCGCCCACGTCCGGGCCCAGCGTGTACGGGCGCAGCACGCCGAACACGTCGTCCTTGTAGCGCAGCGACCGGCCGAAGAGCTTCAGGCCCAGTGCGCCCTCGACGATGGGCGCGGAGGCCGTCAGCTCTGGCTCCGTGGAGGAGGAGTCCTCCGGCTTCTCCGGGGCCTTGTTCTCCTTGGGAGTGGCGGCCACCGGCTTGCGGTTGGGCTCCGCGGCGGGCGTCTTCGTGGGCGCGGGCGTCTCCGCGATGGGCGTCGCGGGCTTCACCGACGGCTCCGGCTCCACCGGCGTGGGAGGCTGCGGGGGCGCCACCGGGGCGGCCACTGGCGCGCTGGACTTCTGAAGGCCACGCTCCAGCGCCGTCCACTGACGCTTCACCGCCACGGGCACCAGCTTCGGCGTGGCGGGCTTCGCGGCGGGGGGCGAGGCCAGCGCCTTGCCGTCCTTGCCGTTGCGCACGGTGACGCGCACCTGAGGCTTCTTGCCCACGGTGGACGTGTCCGCCACCACCACCGCGCTCAGGCCCAGCTCGCTCGCCACGGCGGCGGCGCCGGCGGGCTGCGTCGGGTCCCTGCCCATGCGTGAGGCGGCGGCGCGCACCGCGGACTCGGGGACGATTTCGTAGCGGGCCGGACGGCGGGCCAATTCCGCCTCCAGCGCGTCGCGCGCGGCGTCCGCGTGCGGACCAGAGGCGAGCACCGCCACGCGGCGCGCCTCCGCGGCCTGGGCCTTCTTCTTCGCGGACTGCGCCGTCTTCGCGGACGCCTTCTTCGGCGCGGCGTAGGCGGCGGGCGCGAGCAGCAGGGCCGAGCCCAGGAGGGCCGCGGCGGAGGCGTATCGGGTGCGCGTCATCACGGGGAGCTCGGCTTTCCGGCGACCAGCCACTCGGAGAGGCACGCGGTGTCCGCGGCGTTCAGCGACGCGCCCAGCGGCATCCGCGCGCCGCAGCCCGGAGAAGCCGTGAGCTTCATCAGGAAGAAGGACTGGGACGGGTTGGCGCTGTCCGCCAGCGGCTTGGAATTGCACGCCGCGTTGGTGGTGTAGAGCCGCCCGGGGAGGCCGGACGCCTGCAGATCCAGGCCCCCACCCGCCGAACCGTTGGCATCCGTGGAGTGACACGACAAGCACTGCGCCTGGATGATGCTCGCGCCGGTGGTGCCGGCGGCGCAGGAGCTGGAGCCCCCGGTGAAGCGCTCGGGGTCATCGAGCCCGCCAGCACAGCCGGCGGTGGTGGCGAGGAGCGCGGCCGCGAACAGCGTGGCCAGCGGGGCGCGATACGGACGACGGGCGGCGGTTGGGTTCGCGAACAAGTCGAGCACGGGGGCAAGAGGGGGGAACGACAAGCCCCGCAGATTACCCGGGCAGAGCCTGACTGTGCACCCATCAACGGATCCGTTCGCACTCGCGTGACATGCGCTCCCCGCGCCCGCCTGCCCGTCCCCAGGTGGGCCGTTGTCACACCCGCACCGTGCCGAGCGCCGGCGAAGGCCTTTGGCTACCTGCGCTTCTTGAGGAAGCGGGTCACGCTGACCTTCCCGAACCGGCCGCCGAACAGGTACCAGGTGAGCACCGCGCCGAAGAGGGCCGCCGCCAGCGCGATGCCGACGATGCCCAGCACCGGCACGTTCCCGTACATGGGCGGCCGGGGCGCGAAGGCGATGAACGCGCCCACGATGAAGCCGCACGCGCACAGGCCCAGGAAGGCGATGACGGCCACGCTGCGCAGGTTCTCGTTGAGCTTGTCGAACTGCTCCGCGCGCACCGTGACGCTGAACTTGCCCGTCTCCAGGTCCAACAGGATTTGCGACAGCTGCGTGGGCAGGTCCTGCGCCATGGACTGGAAGCGCAGGAGCGTGCGCATCAGGCCGCCCTGGAGCTGCGAGGGATCATACCGGCCCGCCATCAGCTCCTTCGCGTACGGCAGCGCGACCTCGATGATGTTCAGCTCCGGGTAGAGCCCGCGCAGCATGCCTTCGGTGGAGATGGAGGCGCGCGACAGCAGCGCGTACTCCTTGGGGATGCGGATGCGGTACTTCACGGCCAGGTCCAGCAGGTCGCGCAGGAGCGTGCGCGCGTCCACCTGTCCCAGCGTGGTGGGCAGGTGCTGGCCGAGGATGGCCTCGATGTCGTTGCGGAAGCCCATCAGGTTGGCGCGCGCGTCCGGCACGCCCACGCGGTAGAGGATGCGCGCCACGGAGTCGCTGTCCTTGAGCGCCACCGCCAGGCACAGCATCACCAGCGTCTCCTGCATGGGGCGGGTGAGCCGGCCCACCACGCCGAAGTCCAGGAGCGCCAGCCGGTTGCCCTCCATGAGCAGCACGTTGCCGGGGTGCGGGTCTCCGTGGAACAGGCCGTCGTCGAAGAGCTGGCGGAAGCTGGCCTCCAGGATGTGCTGGGCAATCTGCTTGCGGTCCGCCTCCGGCAGGGCCGCGGGGTTGATCTTCTCCCCGCGGATGAACTCCATGGTGAGCACGGTGCGACTGGAGAGCGCCGCGTGCACGCGCGGAATCTTGAGGTACGGGCGGTCCTTGTGGTTCTCCAGGAACGCGCGGATGTTGGTGGCCTCGTTGATGAAGTCCAGCTCCTCGTGGATGGCCCGGTCGAACTCGTCCACGATGCCGGAGGGCGAGTAGATGCCCGTCTCCTCCACCACGGCTTCCAACAGGCGCGCCAGCGAGCGCAGCACGCCCAGGTCCGCGTCGATGCGCTGGGCGATGCCGGGGCGCTGCACCTTGATGACGACCTCCTCGCCCTCCAGCGTCACCGCGCGGTGCACCTGTGCGATGGACGCGGCGGCGAGCGGCTCCGGATCCACCTGGGCGAACAGCTCCTGCACGTCCTTGCCCAGGGCGTCGCGGATCTGCGCGTGGACCTGCTCCAGCGGGATGGCCTCCACGTTGTCCTGGAGCGTGGCCAGCTCCTCCACGAACTCCGCGGGCAGCAGGTCCGCGCGGGTGGAGAGCACCTGGCCCAGCTTGATGAACGTGGGGCCCAGCTCCGACAGGAAGAGGCGGAAGCGGCGCGCGGTGGACTCGCGGCGGGCCTCCTCGGAGACCTCCACCTTCTCCTTGCGGCCGCCGAGCATGCGCCAGACGCCCGCGCGCTCGGTCACCTCGCCGAAGCCGTGGCGGGCGGCGATGAGGGCGATCTGCCGGATGCGGTTGAGGTCCTGGAGGTTCATGGCGAGGGCTGCGCGGGAGCCTGGGCTGGACGGGCCACGTAGCGCAAGAGGACGTAGCCCACGACGGCGGAGAGCAGCGAGCCCGTCAGGATGCCCAGCTTGGCCTCGGCCAGCAGGGCCGGCTGGTTGGCGAAGGCCAGGCCGCCCACGAAGAGGGCCACCGTGAAGCCGATGCCGGCCACCACCGACACCCCGTGCAATTGGGCGAGGCTGCCGCCCGCGGGCAGGGGGGATACGCCCGCCTTCACCGCCGCCCAGGTGAACAGGAAGATGCCCACCTGCTTGCCCACGAAGAGGCCCACGATGATGCCCAGCGGCAGGGGCTTGAGCAGGTCCGAAAGCGACATGCCGGACACGTCCACGCCGGAGTTGGCCAGCGCGAACAAGGGCACGATGCCGTACGCCACGTACCCGTGCCACAGGTGCACGAAGCGGTTGAGCGGCGGCTCGATGTCCTCCAGCGCCTCCTCGATGTGGAGCAGTTGCGCGCCCCGGGCGGCCTCGTCGTCCGGCTGGGACACGAGCCCCTTGATGTACTCCGCCAGCTCCTCCAGCACCTCGCGCCCCGGGCGGGTGGGCAGCGCGGGGATGCAGAGGCCCAGCACCACGCCGGACAGCGTGGCGTGGATGCCGCCGTGGTGCATGGCGTACCAGAGCGCCAGGCCCACGGCGGCGTAGGCCAGGCCGTTGCGCACGTAGAAGCGGTTGAGCCCCCAGAGCACCGCGACCAGGCCCGCGGCCACCGCGAGCCACTCCACGTGAAGGCCCGTGCCGTAGAAGAGCGCGATGACGAGGATGCCGCCGATGTCGTCGAAGATGGCGAGCGCGGTGAGGAACACCACCAGCCCGTGGCCCACGCGCGCCTTCACCAGCGTGAGGCAGCCGATGGCGAACGCGATGTCCGTGGCCATGGGGATGGCCCAGCCGACTTGCGCGGGCGTGCCGTGGGTGAAGGCGAGGTAGAGCCCGGCGGGCACCACCATGCCGCCCAGCGCGGCGATGAGCGGCAGCAGCGCGCGGGAGAAGGTGCGCAGCTCGCCCGCGGACAGCTCGCGCTTGATCTCCATCCCCACGAGGAAGAAGAAGAGCGTCATCAGCCCGTCGTTGATGAGCTCGCGGAAGGTGAAGTGGCCGCCGTGGCCCACGATCTCCAGGTGCAGGGGGGCGTCGAAGACGGCGGCGTAGGTGGAGCCCCAGGGTGAGTTGGCCCACGCGAGCGCGGCCACCGCGCAGAGCGCCAGGAGGATTCCACTGCTGGCCTCCAGCCGGAAGAACGCCTGTACGGGGGCCAGGGCCACCTTGAACAGGGCGGGAACG
>NZ_RAWR01000600.1:0-404 GCF_003986945.1 Corallococcus sp. AB018
GGGTGATCTTATTCAAACCTTCTATCACATGACTTTGTTCCTTTTAAGATGGACCTACCAAGGATTTGGGCCTGGCCTTTATTTGGGGCTTGCCTTGGCTGGGTTAAAATGCTTTGGGTTGTAAATCAATTCTCTTGGGTTTTGGGTCAATGTTTTTACCCTCCGCAATTTCCCCTTCTTCGACGTTTCCTTTTAACGAATCGCTGAAGGTATCCTAGCCGATTTTAGTTGGGTTATGGGAGAACAACGTCATACGTGACTTGTGTCTGTTGAGTAACCTTACATTTAAATGAAGACTCCTGTCATTTCCTCTTTCAATGCGTCGTTTCACTTCTGACACATTAATTAAAGAGTTTACCTTTTTTCTTTTCGTCTTCCACGCATCACGTCCTTAGTCTTTATAC